>PNMN01000156.1 GCA_013823655.1 Comamonadaceae bacterium
TTGATCTGCTGCAGCGCAGCCGGGTCGTCCATGGTGGTGAGGTCGCCGGGGTCGCGGCCTTCGCACACCGCCTGGATGGCGCGGCGCAGCAGCTTGCCGCTGCGCGTCTTGGGCAGCACGTTGACGAAGCGCACCCGCGCCGGGCGCGCCACCGCGCCGAGCTGCTCGTCCACCAGCTTCATCACCTCGCCTTCGAGCTTCAGGCGCGCGGCATCGTCGCCCAGCAGCGAAGCATCCCTGACCACGGCAAACGCCATGGCCACCTGGCCCTTGAGCGGATCGGCCACGCCCACCACCGCCACCTCGGCGATCTTCGGGTGGCTGGAAATGCTTTCTTCGATCTCGCGCGTGCCCAGGCGGTGGCCGGCCACGTTGATCACGTCGTCGGTGCGGCCCAGGATGAAGTAGTAACCGTCTTCATCGCGAATGCCCCAGTCGAAGGTGCTGTAGACCAGCTTGCCGGGCACGCTGGACCAGTAGGTCTTGACGAAGCGCGCGTCGTCACCCCAGATGGTCTGCATGCAGCCCGGTGGCAGCGGGCCTTCCACCGCGACCACGCCCTTCTGGTTGCCGCCCTGCAGTTCGGCGCCGGTCTGGTCGTCCAGCAGCTTGACGTTGTAGCCGTACACCGCCTTGCCGGGCGAACCGAACTTGCTGGCAGCGGCCTCCACGCCGTTGCAGATCGCCAGGATCGGCCAGCCGGTTTCGGTCTGCCAGTAGTTGTCGACGATGGGCTTGCCCAGCTCACCGGAAATCCATTGGGCGGTGGGTTCGTCCAGCGGCTCACCGGCCAGAAACAGCGCTTTCAACGAAGACAGGTCGTGCTTCTTGATGAAAGACGGGTCGTACTTCTTGAGCACGCGCACGGCCGTGGGCGCGCTGAACATGACCGTGACCTTGTACTTCTCGACCAGGCTCCACCAGATGCCGGCGTCCGGCCGGATCGGCAGTCCTTCGTACATGATGGTCGCCATGCCGCCGATCAGCGGGCCGTAGATGATGTAGCTGTGGCCCACCACCCAGCCGATGTCGCTGGTGGAAAAGTAGGTTTCGCCCGGCTTGCCCATGTAGATGTGCTTCATGGACGCGGCCAGCGCCACGGCGTAGCCACCGGTGTCGCGCTGCACGCCCTTGGGTTTGCCGGTGGTGCCGCTGGTGTAGAGCGTGTAGCTGGGGTGCGTGGCATCGACCCATTCGCAAGGCACGACCGCGTCCATGTGCCTGGTGCGTTCGGTGGCGTAGTCCACGTCGCGGCCTGCAACGGCAGAGAAGGCGGCCAGGCCCCGGTTCACCATCACCACTTTGGCGGGCTTGTGGGTCGAGAGCCGAACCGCCTCGTCCAGCAGCGGCTTGTATTCGACCACCTTGCCACCGCGCGAACCGGCGTCGGCGCTGACGATGAGCACCGGTGAAGCGTCTTCGATGCGGCTGGCCAGCGCGTGGCTGGCAAAGCCGCCAAACACCACCGAGTGGATGGCGCCGATGCGCACACAGGCCAGCATGGCGAACGCGGCCTCCGGAATCATGGGCATGTAGATCAGGACCCGGTCGCCCTTTTTGACGCCCTGTGCCAGCAGGATGGCGGCCATGCGCTGCACTTCGGCGTGCAGTTCGCGGAAGCTGTAGATTCTTTCAATGTCCGTTTCGGTGGAGACGAAGATCAGCGCGTTCTGATCGGCGCGGTCCTTCAGGTGGCGGTCCACCGCGTTGTGGCACAGGTTGGTCAGGCCGCCTTCGAACCAGCGCGCAAACGGCGGGTTGTCGTGGTTGCAGACCCGGTCAAAGGGCTTGTGCCAGTCCACCAGGGCCGCCTGCTCGGACCAGAAAGCATCGCGGTCTTCGATGGAGCGGCGGTGGAAATCGGCGTAGCTGAGGGCGTTGGCCATGGGAGTCTCCTGCAGGTATGGGGAAAGCGAAGCGGAAGCGGAAGAACGCCAGCCTGTGCTGCACACGGGCTGGCGCTCCGGAAACTGAATTCATAATTATGAATGTCAGACTTGCGAGAGGCTGACACCAGCAAGCTGCCCCGGTGGCGGAGCCATCCTCCAAGGGTCCGCAGGGTCCGCTACTTGATCAGCGCCAACACCTCACGGAATGCGGGGTGCCCGGCATCACGCAACCATTCAAAGGCCACCATCTCGGTGGTGATGAGTTCGGCACCGGCGCCAGCCAGGCGGTCGAAGGCGGCGTCGCGGTTGCGTTCGGTGCGCGAGCCACAGGCATCGGTGACGACCCAGACGTCGATCTCCTGTTCGATCAGCTCCAGCGCCGTTTGCAGCAGACACACGTGCGCCTCACAGCCGGCAATCACCACCGTGTTGCGTTCGGGCGCCGGGTGGGCGGCCGGCTTCTGCAGGTGCTTGGGCAGGCTGCGCGCGTTGCCAGCGGCGGCACGGACCGGTGGCCGCAGCACCTCCGGCAAGCCCTCGGCGGCGGCGCTGAAGCTCATCTTGGACAAGGTCTTCTGGCACAGCTCCCGCAGCGCCGGGTCGTTCGGTCCGAGCTTTTCCGGGTTCTGCTCGGTGCCCCAGGTCGGCACGCGCAGCAGGCGTGCCATGCGCGCCAGCCGCAGCGCGTTGGCCAGCACCAGCGGCCCATCATGAATGACCGGCATGAGCCGAGACTGGTAATCCACCAGCACCAGTTGGGAGTCGTTGACATCGAGCAGCATCGGAAGGCCTCTTGTGAATGGAGCAGACAGGCGGTCGCCACCGCCGTGGCGGCACAAAAGGTGATTGTGACAAACCGGAGCGGCCGGTCGGCAACGGCCCCATGGTGAACAGGACCCCCAAGACCCGGTGCGCCGAGCCAGCCGAGCAGCGCATCGGCAGCGGACCGAAGCCGTGCACTTGGGCCACGCCATGGAAGCGCGGTTTGGCGATGGCGCGCTGGGTGAGCTTGTTGCGCAAGCGAAGAACTTGCATCAGCTCCCGCGCCACCAGGCAAAAGCCGACAGCAACCCGATCAACACCGGCTGGTGCAGCAGGTAGTAGCTCAGGCTCCAGCGGCCCAGCGTGACCAGCCCGCGTTTCACGCCGACGGCTCGCGCATCCGCCGCGCCCAGCCAGTGCGGCCGGTGCCGCAGCGCCCACTGCCCGGCGGCCACGCCCCACCACATCACGCCCAGCCAGGGCAGCAGGGGCACGTAGTCTTCGGTCACGGGCAGTTGGCTGATGAAGCCGAGCGCGTTCAGCCCGGGCGTGTTCATCACCGCCAGCGTCGGCACGGCGGCGATCAGCACCGGCGCCAGGAACTTGGCACCGATGGCCAGCGCGCCCAGCAGCCACAGCCAGGCGCCCCAACCCGCCGTCAACCGCACCACGATCAGCATCACTGCAATGCCGTGCAGCACGCCGAAGGTGATGAAGGTCTGCGGGAACATGAGCATGGACCCGGCCGTGACCAGCAGCGCAGCACCGGCCACCTGTGCCCAGCGCTTCCAGAACCGTGGCCAGCCCTGCCCTTGCGCCAGCGCCACCGCTTGTGACAAGCCGGCGGTGAACAAAAACAGGCTGACGATGGCGCTGCGTTGCCAGGTCCAGAACGGGTCGCGGTGAAAGTCCTGCTCGATCAGGCGGAAGTGGTCCAGGTCGAAGGCGAAGTGGTAGGCCGTCATCCACAGCATGGCCACCGCGCGCAGCGCGTCGATGCGGTCCAGCCGCCTTGCAGACCCAACCGATGCCATGGCGGTCACCCAGCACGCACCGCAGAACCGGCTCCGCCGGGCCGCTGGTGTGGTCCCCCCGCCTGGGGGGAAGACACGGAGTGGCGCAGGGGGGCGCTCGCTTTGCAGTGCACCGACAGCAGCAACTGCGCCAGCTCGCGCGGCGCGCTCACCATCGGGTCGTGCCCGGTGGCCAGCTCGTAGACCGTCCAGCCCGGCTCGCTGCGCACGCGTTTTCTGGCTGCGTCGATGGTGGGCAACGCCGGGCGGGTGCAGTCGATGAAGCTGTGTGGAATCGACCAGACCAGGGCCGGGTCAAAGCGAAGTGGCTCCTGGTACAGGCGAAAGGGTTGCGGCGTCTGGCGGCGGTTGACCCAGTCGCGGTCGGCACCACTGAGGCCAAACACGCTGGCGTCGGGCGGCGGAAAACTCAAGCCCCCGCTGGCCTGCGCTTCGGCCACCCGCTTGGCCACGGTTTCGGGCGTGTGCGGCGTGCTCCAGCTGTCGCCCGGGTTCGGAATGCCCGCGTCCAGGTACACCAGGTGGCGCAGCAGCCCGGCGCGCGCGCGTTGCAGCCGGTCGGCCACGCAGGTGATCAGGTGGCCCGCGTAGCTGTGGCCCACCAGCACCACGCGCTGCAGTTCTTCGGCCTCGATCAGGCCGATCACGTCCTGGATGTGGGTGGCCATGCACACCGCCGGGCTCAGCAGGTGGGCGCGTTCGCCCACCCCGGTGAGCGTGACGGCGTGGGTGTCCACGCCCGCGCCGCGCAGCAAGGGCAGCACGCGGTGCCAGCACCAGGCGCCGTGCCAGGCGCCATGGACCAGCACGATGGCGGTCTGGGTGCGGGGATGGGGTGCGCGCATGCGGGTTCTCCGGGACAATATAGGCCAGCTTTTCCAGCCACCATTCTGCCCGCCCGCCATGCTGCCCCACCAACTCGAACTGCTCGCCCCCGCCCGCGACGCCGCCATCGGCATCGAGGCCGTGAACCACGGGGCCGACGCGGTCTACATCGGCGGACCCAGTTTCGGCGCCCGCACCAGCGCCGACAACCCGGTGCAAGACATCGCCCGCCTCGCGGCCCATGCGCACCGCTTCAACAGCCGCATCTTCGTGACGATGAACACCATCCTGCGCGACGACGAGCTGGAGTCGGCCCGCCAACTGGCCTGGCAGCTCTACGACGCGGGCGTGGACGCGCTGATCATTCAAGACATGGGCCTGCTGGAGATCGACCTGCCGCCGATCCAGCTGCACGCCAGCACGCAGACCGACATCCGCACGCCCCAGAAAGCCCGTTTTCTGCAAGACGCGGGGCTGAGCCAGATCGTGCTGGCACGCGAACTCACCCTGCAGCAGATCGCCGCCATCGACGCCGCGCTCGGCCCCCAAGACGAGGCACTGAATCCAGGCCGCGCCATCCTCGAATTCTTCGTGCACGGCGCGCTCTGTGTGGCCTACAGCGGGCACATCAGCCACGCGCACACCGGCCGCAGCGCCAACCGCGGCGACTGCTCGCAGGCCTGCCGCCTACCGTATGAAGTGAAAGACAGCCAGGGCCGCATCGTCGCGCACGACAAACATGTTCTCTCAATGAAGGACAACAACCAGAGCAACAACCTGCGCCAGATCATCGACGCCGGGGTGCGCAGCTTCAAGATCGAAGGCCGCTACAAGGACATGGCCTACGTCAAGAACATCACCGCGCACTACCGGGTGCTGCTCGATGAGATCCTGCAAGAACGCCCCGAGCTCGCCCGCGCCAGCAGCGGCGAATGCACCTTCCACTTCCAGCCCGATCCGGACCAGAACTTCAACCGCGAGTTCACCGACTACTTCGTGCAAGGCCGCAAGGAAGACATCGGCGCTTTCGACACGCCCAAGAACCCCGGCCGCCCCATCGGCTACGTCACCCAGGTCGGCCCGAACTTCGTGGAGATCGAAGCCGACGACCCGGCCACCGTGATCCACAACGGCGACGGCCTGTGTTACCTGGACCTGCAGAAGGAACTGGTGGGCCTGCAGATCAACCGGGCCGAGGCCACGGGCAAGAATGGCATCTGGCGCGTGTTCCCCAAAGACGCCATGGACAGCTTCAAGGACTTGCGCAAAGGCGTGCAGGTCAACCGCAACCGCGACATGGACTGGGTGCGCGGGCTGGAGAAAAAGTCGGCCGAACGGCGCATCGGCGCCTGGCTGGCGCTGGAAGAAACGGCCGAAGGCCTGAGGCTGACCGTGACAGACGAGGACGGCCACAGCGGCATGGCCACGCTGCCCGGTGCTTTGCAAGACGCCAAAGACCCCAGCCAGGCCGACGCCAAACTGCGCGAGAACCTCTCACGCCTGGGCGACACCCTGCTCCAGCCGCTGGACGTGGCGCTCAACCTCAAAGGCCCGCGCTTCGTGCCCGCTTCCCAGCTCAACGCCCTGCGCCGCGAAGCGGTCGAGCACCTCGAAGCCGCCCGTGCCGCCGCCTGGCACCGCCTGCCGCGCGCCACGCCGGTGGCGCCACCAGCGCCCTACCCGGAAGACACCCTCACGTATCTCGCCAACGTGTTCAACCACAAGGCGAGCGACTTCTATGCGAAGCACGGCGTCAAGGTGATCGCCGCCGCCTACGAGAGCCACGAGGAAGAAGGTGAAGTGAGCCTGATGATCACCAAACACTGCGTGCGCTTCAGCCTCAGCCTCTGCCCCAAGCAGGCCAAAGGCGTGACCGGCGTGCAGGGCACGGTGAAGGCCGAGCCCATGCAACTCATCAACGGGAAAGAGAAACTGACCCTGCGCTTCGACTGCAAGCCCTGCGAGATGCACGTGGTGGGCAAGATCAAGCGCAGCGTGCTGAATGCGGCGCCGACGAGTCCGGTGAGCTTTTACAAGACGCGGCCAGCGGCCAAGGTCTGATGCTTTCGCCCAAGCCCGCGTTGCACACCCAAACTCTCCACTCTCAGTGCTTATGGGCACCCATTTCAACCTTGGTCTTGTCGATCTCAATGGCCGCGCCAGCGGTCGCGAGTTCGCCTACCACGGCCTTGAAACGGGCCGTGGCCAGCTCGACAGCTTCGTTGTGGCTGACAGCATCTACCCAAGCTTCAAGTTCGAGCTTGTCGCCGTTGTCCAGCATGTGGGCCAGTTTGGTTTTGTAGCTTTGTTTCATCTTTGTCCTTCAATTAAAAACGGTTTCAGGCAGTGTGGGGTGGCGTGTCCACCACCGTGTTCTGAGGAGCCTGCCCGGAAAACTCATTCAGAACACTTCGGATCAATGGGATGCACTTGTTGCACTGAGGCAGGCAACCCAAGGTCTTGAAGCAGGTTTTGACGTTGTGTGCGCCACCGGCACAGGCCGAACGAAATTCGTCGACCGTGATGTCGTGACACGTGCAGCTGTGGCGTTCGCTCATGACACTGGCACCTGCTCCACCTCGCCCGGACGCAATACACGGCGCACGGACGGCCAGTTTTCGCGAACCTTGTTGTGCATTTTGGTCAACGCATTCAAGGGCTTGTTGATCAGTTTGACGTTGACCAGGAACGCGCCAATTTCCGCAGCCGTGAGCGTGTCGGGCAACAGTTTCCAGATACCCGACCACGACAGCACCAACAGCAGCGCCAGTGCCACCCAGAACGCGAACTCCGAAATGACCTCGCTGAACTGCTTGACGATCTCCAAGCGCACCCGATTGCTGTAAAGCTTTTCCTGCTCGGCGTGCAGCCTGGCCTTGTCACCCTGGGCCACGGCCGAACTCACGCTCGCGACCAACAGCACCCCGCGATAACTTAG
>PNMN01000157.1 GCA_013823655.1 Comamonadaceae bacterium
CCGCAGCGCTGGATGTGTCGCGCCGCACGGTGCGCAAGATCTGGCAGAACCTGTTCTGGGCTTTTATCTACAACGTGGCCGGCATCCCGCTGGCCGCGCTCGGGTTTTTGAGCCCGGTGCTGGCCGGTGCGGCGATGGCGCTGAGTTCGGTCAGCGTGGTGAGCAACGCGCTGCTGCTCAAGCGCTGGAAGCCGCCGGTGTGAGACCTGCATCAAGGCTGCGGTGGCAGGGCCGGATCCACGCGGGCATGGGGTTGGGGCATTGCCCGCCACCTTTGACCTGCATCAAGGCTGCGCTGGGCCGCGTCTGGGAAGCTTTGCGGTCAAGGCAACAAAACCACCAGGAGACAAGACCATGCACCACGAAGCGCTGCGCGTGATCCGTGACGAACACGCCACCCTGGCGGCCATGCTGCAGTCGCTCACGCAACTGGTGCGACGCGGCCCCAACCCGAATGGGGCCGACGATTCGGTGCGCTTTTTCGACGTCTTGCGCGCGATGCTGTTCTACATCGACGAATTCCCGGAAAAGCACCACCACCCCAAGGAGTCGGACCTGCTGTTTCCGCGCGTGGCTCGGGCGGCGCCGCACACCATGGCCGCCATCGACCAGCTGGAGCGCGACCACATGCAGGGCGAGACCTGGGTGCGCGAGCTGATGCACCTGCTCATGGCCTGGGAGCTGCTGGGCGAGTCGCGTCGGCAGGCCTTCATTGACGAGGTGACGCGTTATGTGGATTTCTATCTGGAGCACATGCGGTGGAAGAAACCGTGATCCTGCCCGAGGCCGAGCGCCTGCTGACCGATGCCGACTGGCATGCGATGAACGCCGCCTTCGCCACCAACCAGAACCCGCTGAGCGGGCGCATCCCGCGCGACCCGCAGTTCGACCGCCTGTTCACCCAGATCGTGATGCGCGCGCCCGCGCCGGTCGGTCTGGGGGATTAGGCGCCCCCACGCTCCGCCGCTGCGCGGGTCGCTGCCCCCCGAGGGGGTGCGAATTCAGCTTGGGGCGGCCCGGCGCTGAATTCCTGGCCCCCAAGCGTCTTCCCCCCCTGCGGGGTGAACCCGGGTTTGCGCCCGGAAGTGCCCAAAGTCATGGCGTTCCCGGCCTCGGGGCGTCGGGTGCGCACCCCGGTGGACGATGCCCCGGCCCGGCAAGTGGACTCATGAATGGTCTTTGGTGTTGGTATCTTGGGGTTCCAATCGTTACCGCGCCACGCACCACGCACCGGGAACCGCACATGCCGATCGGTCAGTTTGCCTATGCCAGCCACAGCAACCGCTTCATGGCCTGCGCCGCGCTGGACGGGCAGCCCTTTGCCGTGGTCGGTGTGCCGTTCGACGGCGCGGTGACGAACCGGCCCGGCGCGCGCTTCGGGCCGCAGGCCGTGCGCGCGGCCAGCCTGATGCTGTGCGACGGCATCCACCCGCACTTTGACGTCTCGCCCGCCGCCCACCTGGGCGACGCGCTGGACCTGCGCCTGCCCAACGCCGCGCCGCTGCCCGAGCTGCGCCGCGCCATCGAGGCGCAGGCCGCCGCGCTGATGGCGCGGCACCATTGCGTGTTCCTCGGTGGCGACCACTCGGTCACGCTCGCGCTGCTGCGCGCGGCCCGGGCGCGCCACGGTCAGGCGCTGGCCTGCGTGCATTTCGACGCCCATTGCGACACCTGGAGCGACCACTTTGGCGAGCCTTCGGGCCACGGCACCTGGACCTGAAGCGATCCAGGAGGGCCTGATCAGCCCGGCGCACACGGTGCAGATCGGCCTGCGCTCCAGTGGCGAGCGCGCCGCGCGCGAGTACGTGGCCGACCAGGGCGGGCAGATCTTCACCGCGCGGGCGCTGCGCGGGCTCGATGGCGCCGGTCTGCAGCCCGCCATTGAAGCGATCCGCGCGCGCATCGGCGACCGGCCCTGTTACCTGACGCTGGACATCGACGTGCTGGACCCGGCCTTCGCACCCGGCACCGGCACGCCCGAGCCCGGTGGTCTGAGCAGCTCGCAGGTGCTGAGCTTCATCGAAGAGCTGGCCGATCTGAACTGGATCGGCATGGACTGTGTGGAAGTGGCCCCGGCCTACGACCACGCGGAGCTGACGAGCAACGCGGCGGCCAGCTTCGTCTGGACCTACCTGTGTGGCCAGGTCCGCAAGCGCCAATTCGCCGGGGCTTGAGCATGTTCGCGCGGTCCCTGCTGAACTCCGACACCCAGCTCAACCAGCAGAGCTACTACGAAGCCAGCGTGCAGCGGCCCGCTCCGTGCCCGCCGTTGCAGGGCACGGTGCAGGCCGACGTGCTGGTGGTCGGCGGCGGCTTTGCGGGCCTGAGCGCGGCGCTGGAACTCAGCGCACGCGGCCTGAGCGTGGTGCTGCTGGAGGCCGAGCGCATCGGCTCGGGCGCCAGCGGGCGCAACGGCGGCCAGGCCATCGTGGGCTACGCCAGCGGGCAGGGGCCGTTCGAAGACCAGCTGGGTGCGGCCGACGCGCGGCGCGCCTGGGACCTGTCGCTGCAGGCGGTGGACCTGATCGAGCAGCGCATCAACGCCCTCGGCATCGCATGCGACTGGCAGCGCGGCTACACCTATGTGGCCGACTCGGCGAAGAAAGCGCGTGCGCTGCGCGAGGAATGCGACCAGCACAACCGGCTCGGTGTGCCGTGCGAATGGGCCGAGGGTGCCGAGGTGGCGCGCTTCATTGACAGCCCGCGCTACGTGGCGGCGTTTCGCGAAAACTGCTCGGGCCATCTGCACCCGCTGAAGTACGCGCTCGGCCTGGCGCGGGCGGCGCAGGCGGCGGGCGTGCGCGTGTTCGAACACTCGCCGGTGACCGGTCTGCAGCGCGGCAGCACACTGGTGGCGCGCACCGCGCAGGGCCAGGTGACGGCGCGTTTCGGCGTGCTGGCGGGCAACTGCATGCTGCCGGAGTACGGCCCGCGGGTGGCGCCCGAGATCGCGTCCCGCATCATGCCGGTGGGCACCTACATCGTGGGCACCGAGCCGCTGGCCCCGGCGCTGTGCGAGCGGCTGATTCCCGGCAACGCCGCGGTGTGCGACAACAACTTCGTGCTCGACTACTTCCGCTTCAGCGCCGACCGGCGCATGCTGTTTGGTGGCCGCGTGAGCTACACCACGCGCACGCCGCCCAACCTGAAGAGCGTGATGGCGCAGCGCATGGGGGCGGTGTTTCCCGAGCTGGCGACGGTGGCGGTGCCGTACGTCTGGGGCGGCTTCGTGGACATCAGCATGAACCGCGCGCCCGACTTCGGCCGCCTGGGCGACAACCTGTACTACCTGCAAGGCTTCAGCGGCCACGGCGTGGCCCTCACCGGCCTGGCCGGCCAGCTGGTGGCCGAAGCGGTGGCCGGGCAGGCCGGGCGCTTCGATGTGTTCGCCCGGCTCAAGCACCGGGCGTTTCCCGGCGGCGCCTTGCTGCGCACGCCCAGCCTGGCGCTGGGCATGCTGTGGCACCGGATGAGGGATGCGCTGGGGTGAGCCTATTGATTCGGCCCGGTTTTGTCTTCACTCCCTCTCTCGCTTGCGGGAGAGGGTCGGGGTGAGGGGCTTCTGACTTCACAGGGCCGGATCAATAGGGTGATGCGCCCTCAGCCCATCCCCAGCGCCCGCACCGCCGCCGCCAGCTTGGGCCCGTTGCGCTGGATGGCCGCCAGTGGCGCGTAGCCGTAGCCGATCACCAGGCCGCGCAGGTCCTGGCGCGCCAGGCAGTAGGCCGAGAGCGCTCGCACGGTGAGGCCGTGCTGGGCGATGCGCCGGGCCAGGGCCTGGTCGTCCACGCCCTGGGGCAGGCGCAGGCACAGGTGCAGGCCCTGCTCGGCGCCGCTGATGAAGGTGTCCTCACCCAGCACCGGCCTGAGCGCTTCGAGCAGCGCGGCGCGGCGCTCGGCGTAGCTTTGCCGGGCGCGGCGCAGCGCGCTGCTGAAGTGGCCCATCTCGATGAACTCGGCCAGCGCGGCCTGCAGCGGCATCTGGCCCGGGCGGTTGAGGTCGTAGTGCGCCTGCTTGAAGTCGGCCACCAGCGGCTTGGGTACGATCAGGTAGCCGAGCTTGATGCCGGGGTAGAGCACCTTGGAGAAGGTGCCCATGTAGAGCACGCGGCCATCGGCGTCCAGGCCTTCGAGGCTGCTGATCGGCGGGCCTGAAAAGCGGTATTCGCTGTCGTAGTCGTCTTCCAGCACCCAGGCGCTGTGGGCGCGTGCGGTGGCCAGCAGCTGGTGGCGCCGCGCCAGGCTCATGACCGCGCCGGTGGGGTACTGGTGCGAGGGGGTGAGGTAGATCAGTCTGGGCGGGTGCGCGTCGTCTGCGGCCGTCGGGCGGATGCCTTGGTCGTCCACCGGCACCGGGTGCAGTGCCAGGCCGCTGGCCATGAAGGCCTTGGCCGCGCCCCAGTAGGCCGGGTCTTCCAGCCACACGCTGTCGCCGTGGTCGGCCAGCAGGCGCGCGCAGAGTTCGAGCGACTGCTGGGTGCCGGTGGTGACGATGACCTGGTCGGCCTCCAGCTGCACGCTGCGGAACACGCGCAGGTAGTCGGCAATGGCGCGGCGCAGCGGCGCGTAGCCGCCCGAATCGTTGTAGTCCAGCATGTCCGGGTAGGTCATGCGCCAGTGCTTGTTCTGCAGGCGCTGCCAGAGCGTGAGCGGGAAGGCGCTGAAGTCGGGGATGCCGGGGGTGAAGGGCTGCACTTCGAGCTGGGTGGCGCAGAAGGTGGTGGCGAGCGCCTGGCCGCGCGTGGACAGCCGCCCGGGCGCGGCGACCGGGGCGCCCAGCGAGCGGGACCGGGTGGCAGCGTTCACGCGCGGCACGTTGTCGTTGACAAAGGTGCCGCTGCCGACGCGGCTTTCCAGGTAGCCCTCCACACCGAGCTGGTTGATGGCGGCCACCACGGTGTTGCGCGAGAGGTTCAGGTCCTGCGCCAGGTCGCGGCTGCTGGGCAGTCGCTCGCCAGGGCCGAGCTTGCCGTCGAGCAGGGCGCGGCGCAGCGCTTCGTAGAGCTGGCGGTGCAGCGGCAGCGCGTCCTGTGCGCCCAGGCGGGTCATTTCAGCCAGCAGGAATTCGGACAGCATGGGTGAGCCTCTGCGTGGCCAGTTTTCTCAGTGTTCATGGGCATTTCCAGCGGATAGAGCGCGGTCAACTGCGGTTTCTAGGTTCAATACACCAAGCCCTGCCACCGCGCATCAATCGCTTCCAGCGCCTGCAGGGAATGAAGGCCGATGCCCACGTCACGCGGCGTCGGGACGCTGTGGTCGGTCGGGTTGATGCGGACCAGCCGACCACCAAACTCGTGAATGATGCGGTGGGAAAAATGCCGCACGGTGGCAATGGCCGTGCCGGCGCCCACTTCAACCACCACCGGGCGCTCCATCCGGCTGAGCGCCCTCTCCAGCTTGATGCGCTGGCTTTGCTGGCGGGCCGCTATCCACTGCATGTCGCCAAACATCAGGACGTTGGGCCTTGCCAGTGCTCCGCACTTCGGGCAGGTCGGCGGCTGGTTGAGCAGTGCGCAGCGCTCGGCATCGACTTCCGGCACAAAATCATCGGCAGGCCATGTGTCTTGGGAACATGGCCGCGTGCATTGAAGATGGTGGATGGACCCGTGGCACTCTTCCATGGCGTGTTCGTCAAACCCCGCCGCTTTGAAATGACCGTCCACGTTGCTGGTGAAAGCAGCGTACCCCTGTAGCGTGGCCTCGCCCCAGCGCCGCAAGATGTCGAAACCTCGATGTGGCCGGGTGTGCCGATAGAGTGCCAACCGGTGTCCATAGAAGCCCCAAGCCACGGTCGGCATGGCGGCAAAGGCATCAGGGCAGGCAATGTCGTGGAACGGCATGCCCAGCCGCTTCAAGGCGGGGTAGGCTCTCCAGAAGCCTTCATCACCCCGGAAGTCGGGCAAGCCGGAGTCCACACCGATGCCAGCACCGGCTGCCACCACAAGGCCATCGGCCTGGCGAATCAGCTCGGCGGCCAGATCCATTTTTTCTTCGTTGCTTGTCATGGTGTCGGTCTCGTGTCGTTCAGAAGCGCTCTGTTCCGTCATGGCCGGGCCGCCCTGACAGCCGCCCGATGCGTTCGCCTCGCAGTGTGTATGCCTCGGCGCTATCCACCAGCGCCAGCCGCATCCCGTCCGGGTCTCCAGCCTGCTTGAATCGTCCAGCGCAGGGGGTTGGGTCAAGTGGCCCCATTCAGTGGCCTCAAATGGCTCTGATTGTGATCCAATTGACCCGCCAGAATCCCCCCACCTGTTTGGAGATTCCATGAACAAGCCGTCACCCTGCATGGTCTGGCTGCCCGCCGACCACCGCCTGCTGGGCGATCACGGTCATCAAATGCCCTTCTTGCTGCTGGGCGACAAGTACGCCCGCGCGGTCAAGCTGGGCGCACAGGCGCAGCCGGTGATGTTTCCGCTGGCCGACGCCGAACAGATTCCCGAGCTGCTGCCGTTGGTGGACGGCGTGATGCTGACCGGCTCGCCGTCCAACGTGCACCCCTCGCACTTTGACGAAGACGTGGCCGACCCCAGCCTGCCGCTGGACCCGGTGCGCGACTCGCTCACGCTGGCGCTGATCAAGGCCTGCGTGCATGAAGGCGTGCCGCTGCTGGGCATCTGCCGGGGCTTCCAGGAAATCAACGTGGCGCTGGGCGGCACGCTGCACCAGCGGGTACAAGAGGTGCCTGGCCGCATGGACCACCGCGAGCCCAGGGGCGTGCCTTACGACCAACAGTACGCGCCGCGCCACGCCATCCACCTGGCGCCGGGCAGCGTGTTCGAGAACTGGGCCGGTGGCCCGCAGGTGATGGTCAACTCCCTGCACGGCCAGGGCATCCACCGGCTGGCGCCCGGGCTGCAGGCGCATGGCGCACGCGCCCGATGGGCAGGTGGAAGCGGTGGCGGTGCAAGGCGCCCGCACCTTTGCCTACGCGGTGCAGTTCCATCCCGAATGGCGCTGTTGGGAAACGCCGTTTTACGCTGCCATCTTTGAAGCTTTCGGCAAGGCCTGCCGACAGCGCCGCAGCCTGCGCCTGCAGGCGGCCGATCTGGCGCGCGCCAGCGCCTGATGCCCACGCCATCGGCAACCACCAACACACAGACAAGGACCGGCACATGACAGCCCCCAAACCGACGATGAGCTTCAACGACCTGGAGAACTGGCTCAACCAGCGCCGCGTGACCGAGGTGG
>PNMN01000158.1 GCA_013823655.1 Comamonadaceae bacterium
GCAAAGCCGATGTGCCAGTACTGCTTGAAGACCAGGGAGTCACCGTCCAGCGAGCTGTTGAATTCGGGGAATTTCTGCAGCGCTGCCACGCAGGCCTTGATCAGGAAAGCCAGCATGGTGACCTTCACGGCGGCGCCGCCTTTGGCCGCTTTTTCGTTCTCCAGATTGGTGGAAACGCGGAAGGCTTCGAGGTCGGTGATGTCCGCATCGTCGTGGTTGGTGACGGCCGGAATCATGATCGCGTTGCGCAGCAGGTTGGCGCCGCTGATCTTCTTGATGCGGCCCAGCTCCTTGCGCTCGATAGGGCCGAACTTGGCGAAATCGACCTTGGGCCAGGGAATCAGGCCCAGCTCGGAACCGCCACCACCGGCCGGTGCCTTGGCGGTCTGTGCCTTGGTCTGCACCGCGCCCGCCATGACGGACTTGGTGAAGCCCTGCACATCGTCCAGCGTGATGCGGCCCTTGGGGCCTTTGCCCGGCACTTCGTCCAGCGGCACGCCGAGTTCGCGGGCGAACTTGCGCACCGAGGGCGAGGCGTGCGGCAGACCCAGCGCGGGCGTGCCGGAAGGGTTGTGGGCGGGTGCATCCGCTCGTCCTGAGCTTGGCCTGTCCTGAGCTTGTCGAAGGGTCGAAGGATCGAAGGGCTGAGCCAGAACGGAAGGTGCCGATGCGCCAGCAGCCGCCGGGGCGGCCACATCACCAGCGGCCTCCACCACCAGCACCACCGAGCCCTGCTTCACCTTGTCGCCCAGCGCCACGCGCAGTTCCTTGACCACGCCCGCCGTGCTGGACGGAATCTCCATCGAGGCCTTGTCGCTCTCGACCGTGATCAGCGACTGCTCGGCCTTGACGGTGTCACCCACCTTGACCAGCAGTTCAATCACCGCCACCTCGTCGAAGTCGCCGATGTCCGGGACCTTCACTTCTACCAGTGCCATGTCTGTCTCCAATCAGAGGTTCTGTGCGCAGAAAGCAAGGCTTTCTACCGGGAAAACCGCCGGACTGGCTTTGCCAGACGGCTGGTTTTGCCCCCTTGAGGGGGTAGCGCCGCAGGCGCTGCAGGGGTGGGGAGCGTTCATGCGTACAAGGGGTTGATCTTGTCGGTCTTGATGCCGTACTTCTTGATCGCCTCGGCCACTTTGGCCAGCGGCAGCTTGCCCTCGTCGGCCAGCGCGCGCAGGGCGGCGACCACGATGTAGTGGCGGTTGATCTCGAAGTGCTCGCGCAGCTTGCTGCGGAAGTCGCTGCGGCCAAAGCCGTCGGTGCCCAGCACCTTGTACTCGCGGCCTTTGGGAATGAACGGTCGGATCTGCTCGGCGTAGTTCTTCATGTAGTCGGTGGAAGCGACCACCGGGCCGGCGTGCTTTTCCAGCTGCTGCGCCACGAAGGGCACGCGCTGCGCTTCGGTCGGGTGCAACAGGTTGAAGCGCTCGACGTCCTGACCATCGCGGGTCAGCTCGTTGAAGCTCGGGCAGCTCCACACATCGGCCTGCACACCCCAGTCGGTGGCCAGCAGGGCCTGCGCGGCGATCGACTCGCGCAGGATGGTGCCGGAGCCCAGCAGCTGCACGCGCTGGTCACCCTCGGCGCCCGGCTTGCACAGGTACATGCCCTTGATGATCTGTTCTTCGGTGCCAGGCGTCAGGCCCGGCATGGCGTAGTTTTCGTTCAGCAGCGTCAGGTAGTAGAAAACGTTGTCCTGCTGCTCCACCATGCGCTTCAAGCCATGGTGCAGGATCACGCCGACTTCGTGCGCGAAGCTCGGGTCGTAGCTGATGCAGTTCGGAATGGTGCCGGCCAGGATGTGGCTGTGGCCGTCTTCGTGCTGCAGGCCTTCGCCGTTGAGCGTGGTGCGGCCCGACGTGCCGCCCAGCAGGAAGCCGCGCGCCTGCATGTCACCCGCAGCCCAGGCCAGGTCACCGATGCGCTGGAAGCCGAACATCGAGTAGTACACGTAGAACGGCACCATGATGCGGTTGCTGGTGCTGTAGGACGTGGCCGCCGCGATCCAGCTGCTCATGCCGCCGGCTTCGTTGATGCCTTCCTGCAGGATCTGACCGGCCTTGTCTTCCTTGTAATACATCACCTGGTCTTTATCCACCGGGGTGTACTGCTGACCTGCCGGGTTGTAGATGCCGACCTGACGGAACAGGCCCTCCATGCCGAAGGTGCGGGCCTCGTCCACCAGAATGGGCACCACGCGCGCACCCAGGGCCGGGTCGCGCAGCAGTTGCGTGAGGAAGCGCACATAGGCTTGTGTGGTGGAGATTTCGCGGCCTTCGGCGGTCGGCTCCAGCACCGCCTTGAAGGTCTCGATGGAGGGCACGGTGAAACGCTCGTCGGCCTTCACGCGGCGCTTGGGCAAGTAGCCACCCAGCGCCTGACGGCGCGCGTGCAGGTACTGCATTTCCGGCGTGTCGTCGGCCGGCTTGTAGAACGGAATTTTCGGCAATTCGCTGTCTGGCACCGGGATGTTGAAACGGTCGCGGAAATACCGGATGTCCTCGTCGGTCAGCTTCTTGGTCTGGTGCACCGTGTTCTTGCCTTCGCCCGCCTTGCCCATGCCGAAACCTTTGACGGTCTTGATCAGCAGCACGGTCGGCTGGCCTTTGTGGTTCACGGCCTTGTGGTACGCGGCGTAGACCTTTTGCGGGTCGTGGCCGCCGCGGCGCAGGCTCCAGATCTCGTCGTCGCTCATGTGCGAAACCAGTTCCAGCGCCTTCGGGTCACGGCCAAAGAAATGCTTGCGCACGTAGGCGCCGTCGTTGGCCTTGAAGGACTGGTAGTCGCCGTCGAGCGTCTCCATCATGATCTTGCGCAGCGCGCCGTCCTTGTCGCGCGCCAGCAGCGGGTCCCAGTTGGACCCCCACAGCAGCTTGATCACGTTCCAGCCGGAACCACGGAACTCGCCTTCGAGTTCCTGGACGATCTTGCCGTTGCCACGCACCGGGCCGTCCAGGCGCTGCAGGTTGCAGTTCACCACGAAGATCAGGTTGTCCAGGTTTTCGCGCGCGGCCAGACTGATCGCGCCCAGCGACTCGACCTCGTCCATCTCGCCGTCGCCACAGAACACCCAGACCTTGCGGTTCTCGGTGTTGGCGATGCCGCGGGCGTGCAGGTATTTCAGGAAGCGCGCCTGGTAGATCGCCATCAGCGGGCCCAGGCCCATGGAGACGGTCGGGAACTGCCAGAACTCGGGCATCAGCTTGGGGTGCGGATAGCTCGACAGGCCCTTGCCGTCCACTTCCTGGCGGAAGTTCAGCAGCTGCTCTTCGCTCAGGCGGCCTTCCAGGTAGGCACGGGCGTAGACGCCGGGCGACACATGGCCCTGGATGTAGAGGCAGTCGCCGCCGTGCTCTTTTCCAGGCTCGGCGCTCTCGGCGTGCCAGAAGTGGTTGAAGCCGGCGCCGAACATGTGGGCCAGCGAAGCAAACGAACCGATGTGGCCGCCCAGATCGCCCCCATCTGCGGGGTTGTGGCGGTTCGCCTTGACCACCATCGCCATCGCGTTCCAGCGCATGTAGGCGCGCAGGCGCTCCTCGATTTCGATGTTGCCCGGGCAGCGCGCCTCTTCGGTCGGCTCCAGTGTGTTCACGTAGCCGGTGTTGGCCGAGAACGGCATGTCGATGCTGCTCTGGCGGGCTTCTTCGAGCAACTGCTCCAGCAGGAAGTGGGCGCGCTCGGGGCCCTCCTTTTCAATGACGGCGGCCAGCGCCTCCATCCATTCGCGAGTCTCCTGGGGGTCCACGTCCCCCACACCACGGCCATTGAGAGCGTCTGACGCTGACATGCTTGTCTCCTGCTGGTTTGAAATCAAGGTTAAGAATGTGTCCACAAACAGTCGGGGCGGTATGGCGTCCATCGATTGCCGGTCAAGCTCCAAGCACGCCCAAGAAACTCCAACAAACGGCCCCAGGACGCGCCTTCCAACACACCAGGGATTTTTCCACAAAACCGGCTCTATTTCAATATGTGCCCAATGATTTCGTATTATGGAATACAAAATCAGGATTTTGCTGGCACGAAAACCCGTTTGGCTCGCCATACACAGTACCGCAACATCCGCCGCGCTCACGTAGACTCGAACACCCATGATTCCAGTCCCGGACGCCCCGCCCAGCCAACCACTCAACGGCTCCCCCGTGGCCTGGTGGCGCCGCTGGTGGCGCCGCCTGCCGCCCTCACGCCAGGACCGGTTTGCAACCCTGGCGCCGCTGTTTTCGGTCGTGCTGTTCCTCTCGGCCATCGTGGTCGCCATCACCTACCTGCGGTACGAAGAGATCAAGCGCGAGCAGGAGGCCGTGACCCGCGATGTGGAATACGCCCAACAGCGTCTGCGCTTGCGCCTGCTGGAACGCCAGGAGCAGCTCATGCGCCTGGCGCGGGAGGTGGACAACCGGGAAACCAGCACCGAAGAGTTCGCCTTCCAGGCCGAAACCCTGATCAGCCAGTTCCCCGAACTGCTGGCCATCAGCTGGGTGGACGCGCGCCGCACCATCGTCTCCAGCTACGCCTCGCCCAGCGCGCCGCTGGCCCTGATGCGGCCCTTGGGCAGCACCATGGGCGTGGGCGAAACCGACGGCTCCTTTGAACTCGCGCGCGACTTGCGGCAGCCCATTTACTCGCGCCCGCTGGGCGAGCAAGAGCGCCACACCACCCTGATGCTGCAGGTGCCGCTGACCGAACAGGGCCGCTTTGCCGGCACGGTCATGGGCGAGTACTCGGTTGACGGGCTGCTGCGTTTTGGCATGCCACCGGAGATCATGGCGCGCTACGCCGTCGCCCTGCTGGACGACCGCGGTCGCGTGCTCGCGGGCAGCCTGCAGTCCTCCAGCGATGTGCTGCGTCTGCTGCCCTGGTCGGACCAGCCCCTGGAGCACGAAGCCCCGGTCTCCCCGGTGGGCAACGGCCTGATCCTGAAGGCGCAGGGCTACCGCACCTCGCAAGACATCGTAGGCACGGGTTTCTTCTGGGTCATCGGCGCGCTCAGTGCACTCACGGTCTGGATGCTGCTGGGCACCTGGCGCCACACGCGCCGCCGCGTGCAGGCTCAGCAAGCGCTGGTGGCCGAGACCAACTTCCGCCGCGCGATGGAAAACTCCATGCTCACCGGCATGCGCGCACTGGACCTGCAAGGCCGCATCACCTACGTGAACCCGGCCTTTTGCACCATGACCGGCTGGACCGAAGCCGAACTGGTGGGGCGCACCGCCCCCTTCCCCTACTGGCCCGAAGACGACCACGAACAGCTCGCAGCGCGCCTGGACGACGAACTCTGCGGTCGCACCACACCGGGCGGCTTCGAAGTGCGGGTGCAGCGGCGCGACGACGGCATCTTCGACGCGCGCATGTACGTCTCGCCGCTGATCGACCCCAAGGGCCACCAGACCGGCTGGATGACCTCGGTGACCGACATCACCGAGCCCAAGCGCATCCGCGAGGAGTTGTCGGCCTCCTACGAACGCTTCACCACCGTGCTCGAATCGCTGGATTCGGCGGTCTCGGTGGCGCCGCTGGGCAGCGACGAGATGCTGTTCGCCAACAAGATGTACCGCCTGTGGTTCGGCACCCGCGGCCAGGGACACCGCCACCTGGTGGACCTGACGAGCAACCAGCCCACACCCAGCCCCGACAACGGCGACGCGGTGGACGCCTTTGCCGGCATGCCCACCGAAACGCTGACGGACGCCGGCGCAGAAAACGCCGAGGTGTTCGTGGAAGAACTCGACCGCTGGATGGAGGTGCGCACGCGCTACCTCACCTGGGTGGACGGCCGACTGGCGCAGATGGTCATCGCCAGTGACATCACCCCACGGCGCAACGCCGAAACCCAGGCCGCACTGCAAAACGAACGGGCCCAGACCGCCAGCCGCCTGATCACCATGGGCGAGATGGCCTCCAGCGTGGCGCACGAACTCAACCAGCCGCTCACCGCCATCAGCAACTACTGCAACGGCATGATCTCGCGCCTGAACGAACAACGCATCACCACCGATGAGCTGCTGAGCGCACTGGAAAAAACGGCCCGCCAGGCGCAACGCGCGGGCCAGATCATCCAGCGCATCAAGGCCTTCGTGAAACGCAGCGAACCCAATCCCATGCCGTCGGACGTGCCGACCATGGTGAGCAACGCGATCGAACTGGCCGACATCGAACTGCGCCGCCAGCAGGTGCGCCTCTCGCCCTATGTGGCCGCGCGCCTGCCCAGCCTGATGGTCGATCCGATCCTGATCGAGCAGGTGCTGATCAACCTGCTCAAGAACGCGGGCGAAGCCATCGCGCAGGCGGGTCGTCCACCGGGCGAGCGCTATGTCGAGTTGCGCGTCGGACCGCGGCGCCAGGAGGAGCAGGAGGTTGTTGAATTCTCGGTGCGCGATTCGGGCAACGGCGTGCCGGCCGAAATGATCGAGCGCATCTACGAAGCCTTCTACAGCACCAAGAGCGAAGGCATGGGCATTGGCCTCAAGCTGTGCCGCAGCATCGTCGAGTCGCACCACGGCAGGATGCGGGTGGAGAACATCTACAATGGCGAAGCGGTGGTGGGCTGCTGTTTCAGCTTCTGGATACCGGTGATTTCCCGGCTCCAGCCCGAAGATGCCATGCCCGAACCTGCTGCCACGTCGTTGTCGGACACAGAAAGAGCGAGATGAGTTTGATCCCCAAAAAAGGCAGCGTCTACGTGGTCGATGACGACGAAGCCGTGCGTGACTCCCTGCAATGGCTGCTCGAAGGCAAGGACTACCGGGTCCGCTGCTTTGAATCGGCCGAAACCTTCCTCAGCCGCTACGACGCCCGCGAAGTCGCCTGCCTGATCGCCGACATCCGCATGGGCGGCATGACCGGCATGGAGCTGCAGGAAAAACTGATCGAACGCCAGTCGCCACTGCCCATCGTCTTCATCACCGGTCACGGCGACGTGCCCATGGCGGTCGAGTCGATGAAGAAGGGCGCACTGGACTTCATCCAGAAACCCTTCAAGGAAGACCAGCTCGTGATGCTGGTCGAGCGCATGCTGGAGAGGGCCAAAGACGCCTTCGCCGCTCTCCAGCAAGCCGCCAGCCGCGACGCCCTGCTCGCCAAGCTGACCAGCCGCGAAGCCCAGGTGCTGGAGCGCATCGTCGCCGGTCGCCTGAACAAGCAGATCGCCGACGACCTGGGCATCAGCATCAAGACGGT
>PNMN01000159.1 GCA_013823655.1 Comamonadaceae bacterium
GCGGTGCATGGCTTCGCTGTAGGCCATGACCGGAAACTCACCCAGGTCCACCTTCAACGTGTTCTGGAACACGGTCTTGATCATGCCCTGGAACATGTCGCGGATGTCTTCCTCGGTCAGGAACGAGGTCTCGATATCGATCTGGGTGAACTCGGGCTGGCGGTCGGCGCGCAGGTCTTCGTCGCGGAAGCACTTGGTGATCTGGTAGTAGCGGTCGTAGCCGGCCACCATCAGCAGCTGTTTGAACAGCTGGGGGCTTTGTGGCAGCGCGAAGAAGTGACCGTCGTGCACGCGGCTGGGCACCAAATAGTCGCGCGCGCCTTCGGGCGTGCTCTTGGTGAGCATGGGCGTCTCGATGTCGATGAAGCCGTTGGCGTCCAGGAACTTGCGCACTTCCATGGCCACGCGGTAGCGCAGCATCAGGTTGTTCTGCATGTAGGGGCGGCGCAGGTCGAGCACGCGGTGCGTCAGGCGCGTGGTCTCGCTCAGGTTGTCGTCGTCGAGCTGGAACGGCGGCGTCACCGAGGGGTTGAGCACCCTCAGTTCGTGGCAGAGGATTTCGATCTGGCCACTTTTCAGTTTGTCGTTGGTGGTGCCGACCGGGCGGGCACGCACCAGGCCGGTGACCTGCACGCAGAACTCGTTGCGCACGTCTTCGGCAGTCTTGAACATCTCGGCGCGGTCGGGGTCGCAGACCACCTGCACATAACCTTCACGGTCGCGCAGGTCGATGAAGATCACGCCACCGTGGTCGCGGCGGCGGTTCACCCAGCCGCAGAGTTGCACGGTCTGGCCCAGCAGGGCTTCGGTCACCAGACCGCAATAGTGGGAGCGCATGGCCATATCGGTTCTTCTTTCAGCAGAGGGGCCGCGCGGGGCGGTCGTGTTTCATCAGGACGATGGGTTTGAGGCGGCCACAGCCGCCTTCAGTTTCGGGTTCTTGGGTCCGCCGGGCACGATCACGCCCATGGACACGATGTAGGTCAGCGCTTCGTCCACCGACATCTTCAGTTCCACGCAGTCGCGCTGGCGCACCATGACGAAGTAACCCCCGGTGGGGTTGGGCGTGGTCGGCACGTAGACGCTGTGGAACGCTTCGTCGCTGGTGGAGCCCGGTCTGGCCCGCAACTGCGCCAGCACCTCGCCGTGGGGCGAACCGGTGAGGAAGGCGATGGTCCACATGCCCTCGTGCGGCCACTGCACCAGCAGCGCCTTGCGAAAGGCCACACCCTTTTCGGAAAACAGCGTGTCGGACACCTGTTTGACGCCCGAGTAGATGGAGCGCACCACCGGGATGCGGTGCAGCAGCGCATGCCACCAGTTGACCAGCCGGTTGCCGATGATGTTGGAGGCCAGCGCACCGATGGACAGCACCACCAGCAGCGCAAAGATCACGCCCAGGCCGGGGACATGCACGCCCAGGAGCCGATCAGGGTGCCAGACCGTGGGCAGGATGCGCAAGGTCTGGTCCAGCGTGGTCACCACCCAGTCCAGCACCCACAGGGTGATGATCAGGGGAACCAGAACCAGCAGGCCCGAGAGCAGCCACTTGCGCAGAGAAGCCACAGCAACAGTTACCAGGTGGGCCGTTGGCAGGCTCAGCCGCCCGATGGGGCGGGGGATGCCGGCGCCGGGGCCGCCGGGGTGCTTGCGGCGGGCTTGGCGTCGGTGGCCGGGGCGGCTGACGGGGCGGCAGCGGCGCCGCCCTTGAAGTCGGTCGCGTACCAGCCCGATCCTTTGAGCTGGAAACCGGCGGCGGTGAGCTGCTTGCTGAAGGTCGCGGCACCGCAAGCCGGGCAAACCGTCAGCGGTGCGTCCGAGATTTTTTGCAGGACGTCCTTGGCATGGCCGCAGGACTCGCACTTGTAGGCATAGATCGGCATGGCATGAACAGTGGGGTGCCCTGTCTGGCGCGTCGGGTTGCACCGGGACGGTGCAATACGCTCAGCAACAGGAGTGTTGAATAAAGCCTGCCATTATAAGAGCGGCACCCGTCAGACGTCTTCACGGCGAGCATTCACGGCAAGCTGCCCCAGAGCGCTTCACCAGAGGCGCACGCGCATCAGCACCTGCATGATCAAGAGGCCGATCAGGAAGCCCACACCACCCCAGACGATGCCCTGCAGCAGCCGGTTGGTGCGGCGCTGCTCAAGCAGCAGCGCGTCGAGTTCGCGCCGCAGCTCGTGCGGCCTGTGCTGCAGGAAGTCGTGCACCAGACGCGGCAGCGCGGGCAGCAGCTTGGCGTATTGCGGCGCTTCGGCCTTGAGCTGCTGCAGCAGCTTTTGCGGCCCCACCTGTTCCAGCATCCACTTTTCCAGAAACGGCTTGGCGGTGCTCCAGAGGTCCAGTTCGGGGTCGAGGTCGCGGCCCAGGCCTTCGATGTTGAGCAGGGTTTTCTGCAGCAGCACCAGCTGCGGCTGGATTTCCACATGGAAGCGGCGCGAAGTCTGGAACAGGCGCATCAGCACCATGCCGAGCGAGATTTCCTTGAGCGGGCGGTCAAAGTACGGCTCGCACACCGCGCGGATCGCCGACTCCAGCTCGTCCACCCGCGTCTCCGGTGGCACCCAGCCGCTTTCGATGTGCAGTTCGGCCACGCGCTTGTAGTCGCGGCGGAAGAAGGCGGTGAAGTTCTGCGCCAGGTATTCCTTGTCGAACTCGGTGAGCGTGCCGACGATGCCGAAATCGAGCGAAATGTAGCGCCCGAAGGTGGCCGGCTCCACACTGACCTGGATGTTGCCCGGGTGCATGTCGGCGTGGAAGAAGCCGTCGCGAAACACCTGCGTGAAAAAAATGGTGACGCCGTCGCGCGCGAGTTTGGGAATGTCCACCCCGCGCAATCGCAGCTCGTCGACCTGGTTGATCGGCAGCCCGGTCATGCGCTGCATCACCATCACCTCGGTGTGGCAGTAGTCCCAGAACATCTCGGGGATCAGCACCAGGTCCAGGCCCTGCATGTTCCGGCGCAGCTGCGCGGCGTTGGACGCTTCGCGCAGCAGGTCGAGCTCGTCGTGCAGGTGCTTGTCGAACTCGGCCACCACCTCGCGCGGTTTCAGGCGCTTGCCGTCGGCCGACAACTTTTCCACCCAGCCGGCCATCGTGCGCATCAGGCCCAGGTCTTTCTCGATCACCGGCAGCATGTTGGGCCGCAGCACCTTCACCGCCACCTCGCGCCCACCGTGGCGACCGTCGCGCAGCGTGGCGAAGTGCACCTGGGCAATGGAGGCGCTGGCGACCGGAATCTGGTCAAAGTGGGTGAACACGGCGTCCAGCGGTTTGCCGAAAGCGCGTTCGATGGTGGCCACGGCGATGGCGCTGTCGAACGGTGGCACGCGGTCCTGCAGACGCGCCAGTTCGTTGGCAATGTCGGTGGGCATCAGATCGCGCCGGGTTGATAGCACCTGGCCGAACTTCACGAAAATCGGGCCCAGCCGCTCCAGCGCCTGGCGCAGGCGCTCGCCGCGCGGTGCGTTCAGGTTGCGCCCGATGGAAACGATGCGGGTCAGCAACCTCAGCGTCGGGTGCCGGAAGCTGGAGAGCACCAACTCGTCCAGCCCGTAACGCAGCACCACCCAGACGATGAAGACGCCGCGAAACAGTCGCGTCATGCGGTACCGCCGCTGCCGGGTGGCTGCGGATCACCGGCGGGCGGCGGGCGGGGCCCGAAGCCATCGGGCAGCCGCGCCACGAAAGCCTTCACCGCCTGCGAAGCGGCGCGGGCGACACGGCCCAGTGTGTGCGCCGTGGCATCACCCACCAGGCGCGAGAGGTCCTCCTCCACGTCCCAGCGCACGTTGTCCACCAGCCAGGCCACCTCGGCGGCGAGCTGCACATCGCCCTGGATGTCCACCCCCGGCTTGTCGCCCGCGATCACGCTTTGCGCCAGCGCGAACGGGGAGGTCTGCGTCAGTGTCACGGTGAGTTCGGGCGGGACCGCGCCGCTCGGGCGCTCCAGCAGCCCCGCAGCCGTGGCCGACAGCGTGAGGTGCACATCGCCCCACTGCACCTTGACCGGCTTGCCCTGTTGCCGCTTCAGGCGCTCCTGCGCCTGCGGCTCCTGCATCAGCACATGGTTGAGGAACAGCACCACGCGGTTCTGCAGCTCATCGACCACCCAGTCGGGCGGGTGGATGCTGCCCAGCAGCGACTGCAGAAAACCGAGCGGGGAGCGGCTGCCGCTGGCGGCGCCGGGCGAAAAAAAAGGAGGTGCATTTTTCATGGCCCCCCGATTTTGACGGATAACGCGGGCTCGCCGCCCCAACGGCGTTATTGAAGCGCCTGCACCCCGGCCACCAGCCAGCCACCCGCGCCGCCTTTGGGCCGGGTGATGTTCCAGACTTCGCGGAAGGGGTTGGGGCCGGCCGAGACCTCTTCGCGCACCAGGCCGGAAAACTCGACGCTGGCCATGTGGCTGTCGCTGAGTTCCTCGATGCCGAGCAACCGCGCTTCCAGCATCACCACCTCGGTTTTGTTGGGCTGGCCACCGGTGTGCCGTTCGCGCTCGGCGAGCTGGTTCTTGATCTGTTCCAGCATGCCGTCGGTCATCATGGCGCGCAGGCTGGGAATGTCGGCGCGGTCCCAGGCGTCCTGCAGGCTCTGGAAGTTGGACTTGGATGCGCGCAGGAAAGCGTCCACATCAAAACCGGTCGGTATGCCCCAGGGCTGCGATCCACCCACCGCCGAATCCGCCGCCTGCTCATCAAACGCGGACTCCCAGGGACGGGCCGAAGCGTCGTTGCCCACGTTCCTGGGGCTGTAGCCGCGCGGCGTGGCCGGATCGAACTGCGAGTTGCCCGACGAATTCGCGCTCTGGAGGGCCAGGCCCGAACGGTCCCCGACAGGCGCACGGCGCGCCATGAACAGGCGCACCACGGCGAGCACCACCAGGGCCAGCAGCGCCAGCAGCAGGAACTGGGCCAGACCTTCACCAAAGCCCAGCGAGGAAGCCAGCCAGGCCAGGCCCAGACCGGCGGCCAGACCACCGAGCATGGTGCCCCAGGGGCGCTGGGGCGTGGTCGCTGCCGCCGGGCTGGCCGGGCGGGTCCCGGTCTGGGCAGCGGGCGCCGCTTGCGGGGTGGCCTGCGGCGCGGGCGCGGCGCTGCGCTGCGTCACGCTGGAGGACTGCTGGCCCACCGACGCACCGCCGCCCATGCGCTTGGCCCAGGCGTCCTGAGCCCCCAGCACCAGGGCACACACCAGCAAGACCGACCACAAACTGCTCATGGATTTCATCCCCGTTTCCGACCACCCCATCAACACTTGATGCCCACGTGCAGGGCCACCACCCCGGCGCTGAGGTTGTGCACGTCCACGTGCCCGAACCCCACCGACTTCATCAGCTGCCTCAGTTCTTCCTGCCCCGGGTGCATGCGGATGGACTCGGCGAGGTAGCGGTAGCTGTGCTCGTCGTTGGCCACCAGCTGCCCCAGTTTGGGCAGGACATTGAACGAATACCAGTCATAAGCTTTTTCGAGGGGCTTGGCCACCCGGGAAAACTCCAGCACCAGCAATTTGCCGCCCGGTTTCAGGGTGCGATGCATCTCGGCCAGGGCAAGTTCCTTGTGCGTCATGTTGCGCAAACCAAACGCCACCGACACGAAATCAAAGGACTCGCTGGCGAACGGCAGCTTTTCGGCGTCGCACACCAGGGTGGGCAACACCACGCCCTGGTCGAGCAGGCGGTTGCGACCCTCGCGCAACATGGCCTCATTGATATCGGTGTGAATCACGCGACCTGTAGGGCCGACCTTGGCAGCAAAAGCGAGCGAGAGGTCGCCCGTGCCCCCGGCGATGTCCAGCACCTGCTGCCCCGGTTGCGGGTTGGCCACGGCCAGTGTGTAGCGCTTCCAGAGCCGGTGCAGGCCGACCGACATGAGGTCGTTCATCACGTCGTACCTGGACGCGACGGAGTCGAACACACTGCGCACGTGCTGGGCTTTTTCCTGCTCGTCGACGGTCTTGAAACCGAAATGGGTCGAAGCCATGGTTGCGTCCTAGTGAGAATGGCTGCCGCAGGCCGAGCCTGCTTTTTCCGGCATGGCGGCGTCGCGGTCAACCCCTGCTTTGAGGAGACGACTCTGGTATTCGGCCCACAGTTCGTCCTGCTGGCTGCCGAGAAAGTAGAGGTAGTCCCAGGAAAAGATGCCGCTGTCGTGGCCATCGGAAAACGTCGGCTGCACCGCGTAGTTGCCCACCGCTTCGAGCGCCAGAATGCCGACCTCGCGCTTGCCGGTCTGCAGCACTTCCTGCCCCGGGCCGTGGCCCTGCACCTCGGCCGAAGGCGAATACACGCGCATCAGCTCGAACGGAATGCGGAAGTCGCTGCCATCCGAAAAACTCACCTGCAGCACCTTCGATTGGCTGTGCACCGTGATGTCCACCGGTGTCGGGGTGTTCTTGTCGAGTCCTGCCATGGCTGTCTCCGTTGTGTTGCTTGTGATCAGACGAGCACGCGCTCGATGCCGCCCTGGTTGGCGCGGGCCACGTACGCCGGCAGCCAGTCCTTGCCCAGGATCTGGTTGGCCATTTCGACCACGATGTAATCGGCTTCGAGCAGGCCGTTGCTCAAGTCGTCGCCGTAGCGCGTCAGGCCCTGCAGGCAGCTCGGGCACGAGGTCAACATCTTGATGTTGGACTGGGCGCCCACCGTGCCCGCAGCGCGCAACTGAGCTTCGCCCTTCTTGATTTCTTCTTCCTTGCGGAAGCGGATCTGGGTCGAAATGTCAGGCCGGGTCACGCCCAGCGTGCCACTCTCGCCGCAGCAGCGTTCACTCTTGACCACGTTGTCGCCCACCAGCGCCTTCACCGTCTTCATCGGGTCCTGCAGCTTCATGGGCGTGTGGCAGGGGTCGTGGTACAGGTAACCACCCTGCCCGGCCGGCAAGGTGATGCCCTTTTCCAGCAGGTATTCGTGGATGTCGATGATGCGGCAGCCGGGGAAAATCTTGTCGAACTCGTAGCCCTGCAGCTGGTCATAGCAGGTGCCGCAGCTCACTACCACCGTCTTGATGTCCAGGTAGTTCAGCGTGTTGGCCACGCGGTGGAACAGCACCCGGTTGT
>PNMN01000160.1 GCA_013823655.1 Comamonadaceae bacterium
GTGGCCAGCCACGTCGATGATGAGCGGTGCGTGCGTGTGCATGGAGTGTCTCTGTGGGCGAGCGAGCACCGGGCGGTTGTGCGTCAGTCTTTTTCCACCACCACGAAACTGGCGGCGTAATCGGTCTCGTCGGTCACGGTCACGTGGGCCCTCAGCCCCTGTGCCTCGAACCAGGTCTTGAGGTCGCCGTGCAACACGATGACCGGCTGGCCACTGGGCAGGTTGGCGATTTCGCAACGGCGCCAGGTCATGGGCATGCGCATGCCCAGGCCAACCGCCTTGGAGAAGGCTTCTTTGGCCGAGAAGCGGGTGGCGAGGTAACGCAGACCGCGTTCGGGCGAGCGAGCGCTGCGCTGCTGCCAGACGGCGACCTCTGCATCGGTCAACACCTTGTGCACAAAACGCTCGCCCTGACGCTGGAACGTCGCCTCGATGCGGCGGATGTCGCAGATATCGGTGCCGATACCGTGGATCATGGGCTGAGGATTGGGCGTTGAGCGCAGTGCTTCAGCCCGCAAAGGCTTCATCGATGCAGCGGTTGTAATCAACGATGGTGGCGGCGTAGCCCAGTTCCAGCGCATCGGCGATGAGCGCGTGGCCGATGGACACTTCCTGCACACCGGGCACGCTGCGCAGGAAGGCGCTGAGGTTGTCGCGGTTCAGATCGTGCCCGGCGTTCAGGCCCAGGCCCGCGTCCAGCGCGGCCTGGGCGGCGGCGCGAAAACGCTCCAGCTGTGCAGTGCGCTGCGGTGTCTGCCAGGCGGCGGCATAGGGCTCGGTGTAGAGCTCCACGCGGTCAGCGCCGACGGCCCGGGCGCCGACCATCTGCTCAGGCTCGGCGTCCATGAACAGGCTCACGCGCACACCCAGCGTCCGGGCCTCGGCGATCACCGGCGCCAAGCGCTCGGCATCGGCGGGGAAACGCCAGCCGTGGTCACTGGTGAACTGGCCTTGTGCGTCGGGCACGAAGGTCAGCTGGTGCAGCGGCAGTCCGCGCGCCTTCACCTCGCGCGCGATGCCCATCAGGTTGTGCAACGGATTGCCTTCGATGTTGTATTCGCGGTCGGGCCAGGCCTGCATCAGATCGGCCAGATCGAACACGTCGTGGCGGCGGATGTGGCGCTCGTCGGGCCGGGGGTGCACCGTGATGCCGCGCGCACCGGCCTGCAGGCACAGCGTGGCCGCGCGCGTGACCGATGGAATGCCCAGGTGGCGGGTGTTGCGCACCAGCGCGACCTTGTTGAGATTGACCGACAAGGCGGTGCGGTGCGTCAGGGAAGAAGCCGGATTCATGAGGTTGCCAGGGGGTTGGGGTTCTCGGTATCGGGCGTTGCGCGCGGTCGGCTGATGACCTGCATGTCCAGCATCAGCTGGCGAGTCTTGAACACCCGCACGCCGCTATGGTAGTGCAGCAACTGGCGCAACTGCGGCTGCAGCGCCTGCTGGCAACCGGCGCAGGCACGCAGGGTGGCGATCAGCGGATCAGAGCCGTCCATCGCTGCCTGCAGCGCAGCCCATTGTTCACCCGCCACCGCATGGGCGTCGTCCCCATGCGCGGGGCGAAGTCCGCTTTCCGGACTCAGCACATACGGCGCATCGCTTCCCAACCGGGCCAGTGAGCTGCCCTCATGCGCCAGATCGGGCAGCAGACCGATGTCGCGCAGCAGCAGCAACTCGAACGCGCGCAGGATCAGCTGCTGGGCATCGGCCCGCTCGGCCAGCAACTGCACCGCCAGCGCGTAGTGGTCAAACAAGCTGGCGTGCGGATCGTCCCGGGCCAGCAGACGCATCAGCAGTTCATTCAGGTAACTGCCCGACAACAAAGCCTCGCCGGTGGGCATGACGTGCCCGCCCTGCCACTGCGCCGCCTTGAGTGTGCGCACCTCGGCGTCGCCGCCCCAGCTCAGGTGCAGCGGCTGCAGCGGCAGCAGCACCGGGCGGAACTGCGAAGTGGGCCGCTTCACACCCTTGGCCACCAGCGCGATGCGACCGTGGTGGCGGGTGAAGACTTCCAGGATCAGGCTGGACTCGCTCCAGTCGTAGCGGTGCAGGACGAAGGCGGGTTCTTCAGAAGCCCGTTTGCTCATGGGCGTCCGCGAGGGAACGAAGAGGCACTGAATTCAGCGCCGGGCCGCCCCAAGCTGAATTCGCGCCCCCTCGGGGGGCAGCGACCCGCGAAGCGGTGGAGCGTGGGGGCTCTACTCATAACCGAAGGAACGAACACGCGCGTCGTCGTCGGCCCAGCCCGAACGCACCTTGACCCAGAGTTCCAGGAACACCTTGCAGTCCCAGAGCTTTTCCAGTTCCTGGCGCGCTTCGGTTCCGATGCGCTTGAGCTTCTCCCCCTTGTCGCCGATCACCATGCCCTTGTGACCCTCGCGCTCGACCACGATGGTGGCGGCGATGCGCCTGAGCTGGCCTTCCTGCTCGAACTTGTCGATGACCACGGTGGAGGTGTAGGGCAGCTCATCGCCCGTGAGGCGAAAGAGTTTTTCGCGCACCATCTCGCTGGCCATGAAGCGCTCGCTGCGGTCGGTGAGTTCTTCCGGGTCGTGCATCCACGGCTGCTGCGGCAGGTACGGCTCGCAGATCGAGAACAGGCGCTGGATGTCGCGCGTGTTCTTGGCCGACATCGGCACGAACTCGGCGAAGGCGCGGCGCTTTTGCATCTCGGCCAGCCAGGGCGCCAGGTCGCCACGGCGGTGCACCAGATCGAACTTGTTGGCCAGCAGCACCACCGGCACGTTGGCGGGCAGCAGGTCCATCACCTTGGCGTCGGCCTGGTTGAACTGGCCCGCTTCGACCACGAACAGGATCAGGTCCACGTCTTCCACCGCGCCCAGCACGGTCTTGTTCAGCGCGCGGTTCAGCGCGTTGCCGTGGCGGGTCTGGAAACCCGGCGTGTCCACGAACACGAACTGGTTCGCACCCACCGTGCGGTAGCCGGTGATGCGGTGGCGCGTGGTCTGCGCTTTGCGCGAGGTGATGCTGATCTTCTGGCCCACCAGCGCATTGAGCAGGGTGGACTTGCCCACATTGGGCTTGCCGACGATGGCCACAAAACCGCAGCGCTGCTGCGCCGGGTCCACCGGTTCGGGCAAAGCTTCTTCCGTCGGCCCGCCCTCTGCTTGAACCGCCGCAGCTTCGTCGGCCCCTTTGCCCAGTGCGCGCGCGAGCATGGCGTCCAGCTCGGGGTTGGCTGCGGGGTTGGCAGAGGGCGTGGTGCCGACGGGCGGCGTTTTTTTGGAAGGGGACATGGATTCGGAGAACGGGTAACAACAAGGGGCAGCGAACAAGGGGCAGCGGTTCAGGCCGCAGGAGGGGAGGCTCGGCCATCGGGTGCGCTCGCGCCGAGGTGCTGCAGCATGGCGGCCGCAGCGGCCTGCTCACCGGCGCGGCGCGAGGCGCCGATGCCGCGTTCGCTGCGACCGGTCTCCTGCACCGTGCATTCCACATCAAACGTCTGCTTGTGCGCTTCGCCCAGTGTGGCCACCACACGGTACAGAGGCAGTTTCATTTTGCGCGCCTGCAACCACTCCTGCAATTCGGTCTTGGGGTCTTTGCCCATCGCGCTCATCTGGGCACTGAGCTCGATGCCGCTGTAGAGCCGGTGCACCAGCGACGCCGCCACCTCGAAGCCCGCATCCAGGTACACCGCCCCGATCACCGCTTCCAGCGCATCGGCCAGGATGGACGGCCGCTTGTGCCCGCCCGAGCGCTTCTCGCCGTCCCCCAGGCGCAGACAGCCGGCAATCCCCAAACCGGACGCGATCTGGAACAGCGTGTCCTGCTTGACCAGGTTGGCCCGCACCCGCGAGAGATCGCCTTCGGGCAACTGGCTGAGTTTTTCAAACAGCAGGCCCGAGATGGCCAGGTTGAGCACCGAGTCGCCCAGGAACTCCAGCCGTTCGTTGTGGTCGCTGCTGAAACTGCGGTGGGTGAGTGCACGTTCCAGCAGCTTGGGGCTGGCGAACGCGTGGTTCAGGCGCCGTTGCAGCGCCGCAAGCTCGGGGCTCAAACCGCGTGGCACCCGGGCCGACGCTCCCCGCACTGACGCTGGCTCACTTGGACTTGCCTTCGTACTTCAAGAGCAGGTACGCGGGGCCGACCAGCGGGATCTCGCGGGTGTAGGCGAACGACACGACCACGCGGTCCCCTTCCTTGCCGATCTCCAGGTTTTCGCCCGAGATGGATTTGATGTCGTCGATCTGGCTGGCCTTGTCGAACAGGCTGCGCACCTCGGACACGGTGGTGCCGGCCGAAGCCTTTTGCACCGCTTTTTGAACCGCCATGAACTCGATGTACGTCGGGACCACCTGGGCCAACACCACACCGGCAAAAGCCAGCAGGATACCGACCACCAGCAGGCCCAGAAAAGTCAGGCCCCGTTGCTGCTTCTTCAGTTTCATTGTTCCATCTCCAGCGTTTCCCGCACTCACTCAAACGAACCGATGCGCCCGAGGTCGCCAAAATTCATCCAAACAAAGAAAGCCCGGCCCACGATGTTCGCTTCCGGCACAAAGCCCCAGTAGCGCGAATCGAGCGAATTGTCCCGATTGTCACCCATCGTGAAGTAGTGGCCCGGCGGCACCTTGCACACCACACCCTCCACGCTGTACTGGCAATGGTCCTTGTAGGGAAAATCCGACGCGCCCGGCACAAAAGCCGGCCGGTCATCGTCGTTGAGGGTGTTGTAGCTGCGACCGCCCAGGCTCTCGCCGAACTGTTTGGTGTAGCGCATGCTGTCGCCGTCGAAGAAGTCGGGCTGGACCGAACGCGGCACCGGCTGGCCGTTCAGCGTGAGCTGCTTGTTGAGGTAGGCCACCTCGTCACCGGGTACGCCGATCACGCGCTTGATGTAGTCCAGGCTCGGTTGCGGCGGGTAGCGGAACACCATCACATCGCCGCGCTGGGGTTCGTTGTTGGCGATCACCTTGGTGTTGATCACCGGCAGGCGCACACCGTAATGGAATTTGTTCACCAGGATCAGGTCACCGACCCGCAACGTGGGAATCATGGAGCCCGACGGAATCTTGAACGGTTCGAACAGAAAACTGCGCAGCACGAACACCGCCAGGATCACTGGGAACAGCCCCGCCGTCCAGTCCAGCCACCAGGGCTGCATCAGCAGCTTGTGGCGCGCGGACTCCACATCACCCTCGACCTGGCTGAAACCCTGCTTGAGCAGGGCTTCCTTGCGGCTGTTGTGCTCCTCCAGCAGTTGCCGGGCCGCCTGCTTGCGCTGCGGCAAGAAGACCAGCTTCTCCAGCACCCAGTACACCCCGGTCACCAGCACCGCCAGCAACAGCAGCAAGGCGAAGTTGCCCTCGACCATCCCGGTGTACCAGGCGCCCGCATAAACCACGAAGGCCGTCAGGATCACCGAGGTGATCGCGCTCATGGCGGCCTGCATCAGTCCTGCACCTGCAAAATCGCGAGAAAAGCCTCCTGGGGCACTTCGACCGATCCAATCTGTTTCATGCGCTTCTTGCCTGCTTTCTGTTTTTCGAGGAGTTTGCGTTTGCGGCTGATGTCGCCGCCGTAGCATTTTGCCAGCACGTTTTTGCGCAGCGCCTTGATGGTCTCGCGCGCGATCACATTGCCGCCAATGGCGGCCTGAATGGCCACGTCGAACTGCTGGCGGCTGATGATCTCGCGCATCTTGGCGGCCACGGCACGGCCGCGGTACTGCGACTGGCTGCGGTGCACGATGATGGACAGCGCATCGACCTTCTCGCCGTTGAGCAGGATGTCTACCTTCACCACGTCGGACGCGCGGTACTCCTTGAACTCGTAGTCCATCGACGCGTAACCACGGCTGACCGATTTCAGCTTGTCGAAGAAATCCAGCACGATCTCGCCCAGCGGCATGTCGTAGGTCAGCATGACCTGCTTGCCGTGGTAGGCCATGTTGAGCTGCATGCCGCGCTTCTGGTTGGCCAGCGTCATCACCGCGCCCACGTACTCCTGCGGCATGTACAGGTGCACCGTGACGATGGGTTCGCGGATCTCTTCGATGCGACCCTGGTCGGGCATCTTGGACGGGTTCTCCACCATGATCACCTCGCCATCGGGCTTGACCACCTGGTAGACCACGCTGGGCGCGGTGGTGATCAGGTCCTGGTCGAACTCGCGCTCCAGGCGTTCCTGCACGATCTCCATGTGCAGCAGGCCCAGGAAGCCGCAGCGGAAACCAAAGCCCAGCGCCTGCGACACCTCGGGTTCGTAGTGCAGCGCGGCATCGTTGAGCTTGAGCTTTTCCAGCGCGTCGCGCAGCGCGTCGTACTCGCTGGCCTCGGTCGGGTACAGGCCGGCAAACACCTGCGGCTGCACCTCCTTGAAACCCGGCAACGCCTTGTCGGCCGGGCCCAGGTTGTTGGGCAGCTTTTTTTCCAGCGTGATGGTGTCGCCCACCTTGGCCGCCTGCAGTTCCTTGATGCCGGCAATGATGTAGCCCACCTCGCCCGCCTCCAGCGATTCGCGCGGCTGGTTGGCCGGCGTGAACACGCCCAGGCCGTCGGCGTTGTAGACCGTGTTGGTCGCCATCATCTTGAAACGCTCGCCCTTGAGCAGGTGGCCATCGACCACGCGCACCAGCATCACCACACCCACGTAGGCGTCGTACCAGCTGTCCACGATCATGGCGCGCAACGGCGCATCGGCTTTGCCTTGGGGCGCGGGGATGCGCGCCACCACCGCTTCCAGAATGTCCTCCACACCCATGCCGGTCTTGGCCGAACAGGGAATGGCGTCGGTCGCGTCGATGCCGATCACGTCCTCGATCTCGGCCTTGGCGTTGTCCGGGTCGGCGTTGGGCAGGTCCATCTTGTTGAGCACCGGCACCACCTCCACACCCAGATCGAGCGCGGTGTAGCAGTTGGCCACCGTCTGCGCCTCAACGCCCTGACTGGCGTCCACCACCAGCAGCGCACCCTCGCAGGCGCTCAGCGAACGGCTCACTTCGTAAGAGAAGTCCACGTGCCCGGGCGTGTCGATCAGGTTGAGGTTGTAGACCTGGCCATCGCGCGCCTTGTACTGCAGGG
>PNMN01000161.1 GCA_013823655.1 Comamonadaceae bacterium
CGGGCGCTCGGCCTCGATCAGCGCCTTGAGCTGAGCCGGGTCGCTCATGGTGATGGTGCGCGCATGGTGCGCCACCTGCTGGCCCGGCGCGTTCTGGTAGCGGTCCACCGCCATGGTCTCCACCCCCAGGCGCTGCAAGGCGATCAACACCTCCTTGCCGAGCTCACCCGCGCCGAGCAGCATCACTTTGGTGGCAGAGGGTGACAGGGGCGTTCCGAGAGCGGTCATGAGAGCGGTCATGGTGGTGCATCCGGGCGTGCTGAAAATGTCACGCACTGTAGCGCAGGCCTTCTGAACCCGCCGACACCATGCCGGCCCCGGCGGCTGGTGGACCGGTTTTTACTCTTTTTCTCTGGTCAACCGCTCAGCAAAAGAGATGCCTATCGCTGAGAGCACAAAGGTGAAGTGGATCACGGCAACCATGGTGACGACCTGAATGTTCTCCAGCGTCAGATCGCCGCTGAGATAGGTTTTCAATGCATGAACACCCGAGATCGAGATGATGGCAAAGGCCAGCTTCAACTTCAGGTTGTAGGTGTTGACATGGTCCAGCCAGTCGGGCTTTTTCATGTCTTTTGAATCAAAGTGCCCGGTGGTCACGAAGAGCGACACACCCGCCAGCGCCACCACCCAGACCAGTTGCGCGACCATCGTCATGTCCACCAGCTCCAGCACCTTGATGATCAGATCGATCTTTTCCAGGTCTCCGAACAGCAAGGTGTTCAGCAGCTTGTAGGTTTCGAGCAGGAACTTGCCGAGGATGCCAAAGATGATCGTGACCAGCCCGACGTAGAAAAAGAGCATGGTGAAACGCATGCCGTACAGCAGTGCCCCAACGCTCGCCAGTAACTTGTCCATGTTGTTCCAAGTTCAGATTTTCAAAAGACCCGTTGCGCTGATCGCGCCACCACAGGGCAGGTGGCCCACATCACTGGCGCCCAGAATACCACCGGGCAACACATCGCCCAGACTGACCGAGCCGTCGGCAACGCCGGGATGGCTGACCCGATTGCTCCGGCCCGATGAAGCTCAGGGCGAACGGTGCCTTTTCGATGGGAGGAAAACCGGTTTCACTCCAGCGCACCGAGGTGCGCGGTGGCGGCGGCGCCGAGTTGGGCGTCAAAAGTGGCCAGCGGGCAGCGCAGTTGCTCGGCCAGCCAGAGGTAACTGGCGTCGTACGGGCTGAGCTGGTAGCGCTGCGCCAGCGCAAAGGCCTGCTCCACATCAAAGTCGGTCAGTTCGACCGCCACGCTGTGCCATTGCGCCAGGCCGGCGGTTGCCGCTTCGACCGCGCCCCGGCGCGCTTTCTTCACGGCCACGCTGCAGATTTCGGCTTGCAGCAGGTGGGGGGCAAAGAGCCGGTGACCCGACAGGCGCTGCACGGCCTGCTCCATCCACGGCTCCTGAAACAGCACGCCGGCCAGCGCGCTGCAGTCCACCACCATGGGTGGCCTGGGCAGGTACTGGGGTGGGGGCTCGGCGACAAACAGCACGGGCGCGGGAGTCGTTTTGCTCACTGGAGTACCTTCGCCCTGCGGGCTGCGGTGCGAGCTTGCTTGGGAGCGGCCCGGCGCGGCGCTCATCGCGCGTCCCGATCCTGCCGGATCAGGTCGATGCTCGACGGCCCGACGGCCACGCCTTGCGGGAAGCGGGCACGCAGTTCGGCGGCCACTTGCTCAACAGGTTTCCAGGCCTGCCGGGTGGCGCTGCCGGGGAGCGGGCGCGCCGCGCCGCTGGCCAGCAGACCCGGCCCGCCAGCGTCCGCAGCGTCGGCCACGGCGCGCTCCAGAATGGCCATGAGCTCGCCCTGGAGTGAGCGGTGGTTGCGCGCGGCCCGCTGGCGCAGCGCCTCGGCCCAGGCTTCGGGCACGTCTTTGATCGACAGGTTGGACACGATTTGACTCCAGAATGAATCTGGAGCCATTCTGGAGTAAAAAGAAGACCTTGTCGAGGGTGGCCTCGCACGCTCTGCAGCGCTGAAGGGGTCAGCGGGTGTCTCCATCGACATAGAACCAGCGCCCGCCTTCGCGCACGAAGCGGCTGGTCTCGTGCAGGCGCTGGCCGCGCCCACCGACGCGCGACGCCACGAACTCGACCTCGGCGTGGTCGGCGTCGATCACGCGGTGGCGCTTCAGCGCCAGGCCCAGCCATTTCACGCCGGGCTCCAGCGCCAGGTCGGCCGGGCGGGTGCTGGGGTGCCAGCTGGCTTGCAGGTATTCAACCCGCCCCAGCACGAAGGCGCTGTAGCGCGAGCGCATCAGGTGTTCGGCGTCTGGCGCTGGGTCGCCGCGTTCGATCCAGCGGCCGCAGCAGTCGGCAAACGCCACCGGTTTGTCGCCCGCCCCGGTGCGACCGCAGGGGCAGGCGCTCACGGACATCCCGCTCACTGGACCACCTTCGCCCTGCGGGCTGCGGTGCGAGCTGGCTTGGGAACGGCCCGGCGCTGCGCTCACGCAGCCTGGCGGGCCGCGTGCCGGGCCTTGTGTGCTTCCAGCGTCTCGGTGGGCGCGTCGGCCCGCGTCCACGCCGCAAAGCCGCCGTCGATGTGGGCCACGTTGGTCATGCCCATGTCTTGCAGCGCTTTGGTGGCCAGGGCGCTGCGCCAGCCGGCGCCGCAGAACAGCACGAACTCCTTGCTCTCGTCACCGAACACCGGCTTGAAATACGGCGACTCCGGGTCAACCCAGAACTCCAACATGCCGCGCGGCGCGTGCAGGGCGCCGGGCACGGTGTCTTCGCGTTCGAGTTCTCGCACGTCGCGGATGTCCACCATCTGCAGCCGGGGGTCCTGCCCCAAACGCGCGCGCACCTGCTCGACGGTGTAGGTGGTGATCTGCGCCGTGGCTTCGTCGACCAGTTTTCGAAAGCCTTTGGTGATGGGCATGGCGGTGTCTCCTGGTTGAACCGAGATTGTCCATTGGGGTTTGGAGGGCAGGCGGATGCAGTGGCGCGGCAGTTTTGTTCCGGCTGAGAAGCCCATGGCTTGGCGCCCATGGGTGCCGAAGAGGAACAAAAATGACCGCCCATGCGCCGCCTGCACCCAAACAGCACCGCAGGTGCGCCCAATGGACAATCTCGGTTGATTCGGGTCAATGGTAGCGGCGCGCAGCAAGCCCGGCACGGTGGTGGTAGCGTGTCGGGTGATGTCCAGCGAGGATCCGAACACCATGACCGACTTGTCCGCCTTTCCGATCACCCGCAAATGGCCCGCCACGCACCCGGAGCGGCTGCAGCTCTACAGCCTGCCCACGCCCAACGGCGTGAAGGTGTCCATCATGCTGGAGGAGCTGGGCCTGCCGTACGAGGTGCACCGCGTGAGCTTCGACACGCAGGACCAGTTCACGCCCGAGTTCCTGTCGCTCAACCCGAACAACAAAATCCCGGCCATTCTGGACCCGAACGGCCCGGGCGGCCAACCGCTGGCGCTGTGGGAGTCGGGCGCGATCCTGGTCTACCTGGCCGAGAAGACCGGCCAGTTCCTGCCCGCCGACCCGGCACGCCGCTACGAGACCTTGCAGTGGCTGATGTTCCAGATGGGCGGCGTGGGTCCGATGTTCGGCCAGGTGGGCTTCTTCACCCTCTTTGGCGGCAAGGACTTTGAAGACAAGCGCCCGCGCGACCGCTACACCGCCGAATCGAAGCGCCTGCTGGGCGTGCTGAACCAGCGGCTCAAGGGCCGCGACTGGATCATGGGTGACGAGTACACCATCGCCGACATCGCCATCTGGCCCTGGGTGCGCAACCTGGTGGAGAAATACAAGGTGGGCGACCTGGTGGGCTACAGCGAGTTCACCGAAGTGCAGCGCGTGCTGGCCAACTTCGCAGCGCGGCCAGCGGTGCAAAAAGGGTTGATCGTGCCCGCCGCGCCGAACTGAAAAAGCGCAACGAACGAATCACTTCGGCGGGGGGTGACTGCTACTTCCTCCAGAACGCACCCGTGAACAGCACCAGCACCGTCAGCAGCTCCAGCCGACCCAGCAGCATCGCAAAACTCAGCACCCAGATCTGAAGATCACCCAGCACACCGAAGTTGCTGGCCGGCCCCACCAGCCCGAGCCCGGGCCCGATGTTGTTGACCGTGGCCACCACCGCAGAGAACGCGGTCACGATGTCCAGCCCGGTGAACAGCAGCACCATGGTCAGGCCCATGGTCGCCGCGCCATAAATCAGCATGAAACCAAAGGTGGCGTTCATCACGGTCGGCGGCAGCACCGCCCCGCCCAGCGTGACCGGGTTGACCACGCGCGGATGGACGATGCGCACCAGTTCGCGCCGCGCCTGCTTGATGAGCAGCACCATGCGAATCATCTTGATGCCACCGCCCGTGGACCCGGCGCACGAGACGAAGGTGCCCAGAAACATCAGCAGCACCGGCGCGAACACCGGCCAGGTGGCGTAGTCGGTGGTGGCGTAGCCGGTGGTGGTGGCCAGCGACACCACATGAAAGACACTGCTGCGCAAAGCGTCCCCGGCATCGGTGTAAACGCCGTTGTGCAAGAGCAGGCCGACGACCAGTCCGACCGAGACCAGCAACACACCGAGATAGGTCCTGATCTCCCGGTCGGCCACGATGGGCCGCAGCGAACGGCTGCGGATGACGATGAAGTAGCGCAGGAAGTTGATGCCCGCCAGCGCCATGAACAGCGTGGCCACCCATTCCACTTGCGGCGACTGAAAGTAGCCGATGCTCGCGTCGTGCGAGGAAAACCCCCCCAGTCCCATGGTGGTGCACATGTGCATGAAGGCGTCGGCCCAGCTCATACCGGCCCAGCGGTAGGCCAGCAGACAGGCCACCGAGAAACCAAAATACACGCCCCACAGACCGCGCGCGGTTTCCGAAATGCGCGGCGTGAACTTGGCGTCTTTCATGGGGCCGGGCATTTCGGCCTTGTAGACCTGGTAGCCGCCCAGGCCCAGCATGGGCAGCACCGCCACCACCAGCAGCATGATGCCCAGCCCGCCCACCAGTTGCAGGAAGCAGCGCCACACATTGGCCGACACAGGCAGCGCGTCCAGGCCGGAGAGCGCCGTGGCGCCGGTGGCCGTGAGCGCGCTCATGGCTTCGAAGTAGGCCTTGGTCCAGGTGATCTCGGGCACGGTGAACATCAGCGGCACCGCCGCAAAGGCCGGCAGCACGACCCACACCAGGTTGACCAGGAGGAAGCTGTCTCGCGCCTGCAGCTCGCGCCGATGGCGCTGCGTCAACAGCCACAACAGCAGGCCGCTGACGGCGGTCAGGGCAAAGCCGCCGACCCACACCAGGGCGTGGTGGTGCGCATCCAGAAACCAGGCCCAGGCCAGGGGCACCACGAAAGTGAAGGCAAACGCGAACAGGATGCGCGAGAAAACATTGAGCACCGGCAGCAGCATGACCAACCCTCAACCGAAAAAGGTGGCGCTGACCTGGAAGAGCTTTTCCACCTCGCGCACCAGCCGCTTGTTGGGGATGAAGATGATCACATGATCGTCGGCCTCGATCAGCGTGTCGTGGTGCGGCATCAGCACCTCTGAACTGCGCCCCTCGCCACGCACGATGGCACCAATGCGCGCGCCCTTGGGCAGCTTGATCTCTTCGACCTTGCGGCCCACCAGCTTGGAGGTTTTCAGGTCGCCGCGTGCCACACCCTCCAGTGCCTCGGCCGCACCGCGACGCAGACTGTGCACCGCCGCCACGTCGCCACGGCGCAGGTGGGTGAGCAGTTCGCCAATCACGGTCTGCGAGGGCGAGATCGCGATGTCGATCGTGCTGCCCTGCATCATGTCGGCGTAGGCGCGCCTGTTGATCAGCGAGAGCACGCGCCGCGCGCCCAGGCGCTTGGCCAGCATCGCTGACAGGATGTTGTCCTCATCGTCGCTGGTCAGCGCCAGGAACAGGTCCATCTCGCCCACGTTCTCTTCCAGCAGCAGGTCCTCGTCGGCCCCGTCACCATGCAGGATCAGCATGTCCGACGGCAACTGGCTGGCCAGGTATTCGCAGCGCCGCTGGTCGCGCTCGATGACTTTGACTTCGCACTGCCCCACCAGGCTGCGCGCCAGCCGCAGGCCCACCTTGCCGCCACCGGCGATCATCAGGCGCCGCACCGGTTGATCGGTGTTGTGGATGGCGCCCAGCACCATGCGGATTTTTTCCGCACCGGCCAGAACGAAGACTTCATCGCCGGGCAGGATGCGGGTCGAGGGGACGGCTTCGATTTCGGTGTCCTGCCGGTACATGGCCACCACCCGCATCTCGGCGTGGGGAAAACGCTCGCGGAACTCGGCAATGGTGTGGTTCGCCAGCAGGCTGCCGGCCGTTGCCCGCACCGCGATCAGGCTGGCCCGCCCATCGGCAAACTCCAGCACCTGCAGCGCTTCCGGGTAGCTGATGAGCTGGTGGATGTAGCGCGTCACCGACTCTTCCGGGCAGATCACGTTGTCGACCGCAAAACCGCTCTTGCCCAGCAGTTCGTCGCCTTGGTTGAACTCGGGCGAGCGCAGGCGGGCGATGGTGGTGGGCACGTTGAACACATCGTGCGCGATCTTGCAGACCACGAGGTTGGCTTCGTCGGCTGCGGCACAGGCGATCACCATGTCGGCGTCGCGCGCGCCCGCTTCCTGCAGCACCGAGGGCTGTATGCCGTTGCCCACCACGCCGCGCAAATCCAGCTTTTCCGCCAGCAGGCGCAAGCGAGCCGGGTCCTGATCGATGACGGTGATGTCGTTCTGCTCGGACACCAGGCTTTCAGCCACGCTTTCGCCGACGCGCCCAGCGCCCAGGATGATGATCTTCATGTGGGGAATTATCCCCCCCGCGCAGGGAGAGGCCCACCCCCGCGCCGCCTGCGGCGTCACCCCCTTGCTCAAGGGGGCGGCACTGGCGGCCCGGCAAGCCGGTTCCGCCGTGCCCTGGAATCAACTCCCCCTCCGGCGTGAAATGTCTTGATCCGAGGATGCGGTGGAACCGCCCTTCGACAAGCTCAGGACGGGCCACTCGCATCACCCCCCTCTGGGGGGTGACCGCGAAGCGGGTGCGGGGGGCCGAGCGCCT
>PNMN01000162.1 GCA_013823655.1 Comamonadaceae bacterium
CATGGCCGATGCCTTCATCTACGCCACAGCCCTGTTGAACAAGGCCACTGTCTTCACCCAGGACGCCCATTTCGAGGGGCTGTCCCAGGTGAAATATTTCGCCAAAACGGCGGCCTGAAAGGTTCAGGCGGGCTGTGTCGCCCGGGGCGCTATTTCGACCAGCGCGCGCTCCAGGTGTTTGAGCGTGCGGTCCACATCGTGCCACTTGTCCAGACCAAACAGACCGATGCGGAAGGTTTTGAAGTCCGGGCCTTCGTCGCACTGCAGCGGCACGCCGGCGGCGGTCTGCAGGCCGGCGGCGAGAAACTTCTTGCTGTTCTGGATGTCGGGGTCGGTGGTGTAGCTCACCACCACGCCCGGTGCCTGGAAGCCCGGGGCCGACACGCTGGGGAAGCCGTTCTGCTCCAGCAGGCCACGCACCGCGCGACCGAGCGCGATCTGCTCCTCGCGCACCTTCACAAAGCCGTAGGCCTCGGTTTCTTTCATGGTGTCGCGCAGCCGCAGCAAGGCGTCGGTCGGCAGCGTGGCGTGGTAGGCGTGGCCGCCGCCTTCGTAGGCCTCCATGATCTGCAGCCACTTCTTCAAGTCCATGGCGAAGGTGGTGCTCTGGGTGGCGTCAATGGCTTGGCGCGCCCGCTCGCTGAGCATCACCATGGCGCAGCAGGGTGAGCTGCTCCAGCCCTTCTGGGGCGCCGAGATCAGGATGTCGACCCCCGTGGCCTGCATGTCCACCCACAGGCCGCCGGACGCAATGCAGTCCAGCACGAACAGGCCGCCCACGGCGTGCACCGCGTCGGCCACGGCGCTCAGGTAGTGATCGGGCAGGACCATGCCGGCGGCGGTTTCCACGTGCGGCGCGAACACCAGCGCCGGCTTCTCTTTGGCGATGGCGGTCGTCACCTCTTCGATCGGTGCGGGTGCCCAGGCGGCCTGCGCACTGTCGGCAACGCGACGGGCTTTCAGCACCGTGTGGCTGGCCGGGATGGAACCCATGTCGAAAATCTGCGTCCAGCGGTAGCTGAACCAGCCGTTGCGGATGACCATGACGTGCTGGCCGTGCGCGAACTGGCGCGCCACCGATTCCATGCCAAAGGTGCCGCTGCCCGGCACCAGCACCGCCGAGTGCGCGCCATGCACACGCTTGAGCAGGGCCGAGATGTCGGTCATCACGCCCTGGAAGCGCTGGGACATGTGGTTGAGTGCGCGGTCGGTGTAGACGACCGAGAATTCGAGCAGGCCGTCGGGGTCGATGTGGGGCAGCAGTCCGGGCATGGGATGTCTCCTGTCGGGGCGCCTGTGCGCAGGCGGGGCGGTCAGGTTAGCACAGGAGCGTGAACGCCAGCCCCGGCTACTTGCTGCGACGAACCCGCAAAATCTCGTCCAGGATCAGCGCCATCGCGCCGATGCTGATGCCCATGTCGGCCACGTTGAAAGCCGGGAAGTGGCCGCCGTGGAAGATGCCCGAGAGGAACGGCCAGTGGAAGTCCAGCATGTCCACCACGTAGCCGTGCAGCAGGCGGTCGATCACGTTGCCGATGGCGCCGCCCAGGATGCAGGCGAGCGCAAAAGAGAACAGCTTCTCCCCCGGGTGCGAGCGCAGCATCCAGACGATGAAGACCGAGGCCGCGATGCCGATGCCGGTGAAGAACCAGCGCTGCCAGCCGCCGGCCGAGGCCAGGAAAGAAAAGGCCGCGCCGGTGTTGTGCACGCGCACGATGTTGAAGAAGCTGGTGATGGGCGTGCTGTCACCGAGCTGGTAGTAGCCCAGGATCAGCGTCTTGGTGAACTGGTCCAGCAGCAGGATGGCTGCGGCCAGGCCCAGCCAGGGCCAGAGGGAGGCTTTTCTTTTTGCCATCAGGCCACCTTGCGGGTTTCACCGGCGCCGGTGCCCGCCGCCTCGGCGAGGTTGCTCACGCAGCGGCCGCACAGCGTCGGGTGCTCGGCGTGCACGCCCACGTCGTCGGCGTAGTGCCAGCAGCGCTCGCACTTGGTGGCGGTGCTGGGGGTCACGGTCACCGCCAGTTCAGCGCCGTCCACCACGCGCACCGCCGAGGTGATGGTGACGAACTTCAGATCGGTGCCGAGCGAGCGCAGCAGCGCTGCGTCGTCGGCACCGGCGGTGATGGTCAGCGTGGCCTGCAGCGAAGCGCCCACCTGGCCTTCGGCGCGCAGGTCTTCGATGGCCTTGTTGGCGGTGTCGCGGATCGCACGCAGGCGCGCCCACTTGGCCAGCAGCGCCTCGTTGGCCGAGGGCAGGGGCGAGAAAGTCTCGAAGAAGATCGAGCCCTTTGAGGCGTCTTTGGCGAAGACCGCCCAGGCTTCTTCGGCGGTGAAACTGAGGATGGGCGCCATCCAGCGCAGCATGGCGTGGGTGATCTGGTGCAGCGCGGTCTGGGCCGAGCGGCGCGCCAGCGACTTCGGCGCGGTGGTGTACAGCCGGTCCTTGAGCACGTCGAGGTAGAACGCGCCCAGGTCTTCCGAGCAATAGACCTGCAACTTGCTCACCACCGGGTGGAACTCGTAGACGTTGAAGTGCGCCAGGATGTCGGCCTGCAGCTCGCTGGCGCGGGCCAGTGCGTAGCGGTCGATCTCCAGCATCTGCTCCAGCGGCACGGCATCAAGGGCCGGGTCAAAGTCCACCGTGTTGGCCATCAGGAAGCGCAGCGTGTTGCGGATGCGGCGGTAGGCGTCGACCACGCGGGCCAGGATCTTGTCGTCGATGTTCAGGTCGCCCGAGTAGTCGGTGCTGCCCACCCACAGGCGCACGATCTCGGCGCCGAGCTTGCTGGTCACGCTCTGCGGCTCCACCGTGTTGCCCAGGCTCTTGCTCATCTTGCGGCCCTGGCCGTCGGTGGCGAAGCCGTGGGTCAGCAGGCCTTTGTAGGGCGCGCGGCCCTCGATGGCGCAGCCCAGCAGCAGCGAGCTGTGGAACCAGCCGCGGTGCTGGTCGTGGCCTTCGAGGTACAGATCGGCCTCGGGGCCCTGGGCGTGGCTGACGCCGTTGGGGTAGGCCTTGGCGTGGCTGCCGGTCTGCGAACCGAGCACGTGCCAGAAGGTGGAGCCGGAGTCGAACCAGACTTCCAGGATGTCGGTGCTCTTGGTGTATTTCGCGGCGTCTGCGGCGCCCAGGATGTCTTCGGCCGACACGCGGCTCCAGGCCTCGATGCCGCCTTTTTCGACGATGTCGGCGGCCTGGTCGAGGATGGCCATGGTGTTGGGGTGCAGCTCGCCCGAGTCCTTGTGCAGGAAAAAAGGCACCGGCACGCCCCAGGAGCGCTGGCGCGAGATGCACCAGTCGGGCCGGTTGGCGATCATGTCGCGCAGGCGGGCTTGTCCATTTTCCGGGTAGAAGCGGGTGTGGGCGATGGCGTCCAGCGCCAGCTGGCGCAGGGTCTTGGGTGCTTTGTCTTTCGTGAAGACGCCCTCGCCCTCGTCCATGCGCACGAACCACTGCGCGGCGGCGCGGTAGATCACCGGTGTCTTGTGGCGCCAGCAGTGCGGGTAGCTGTGGCTGATGCGCGCGGTGGCCAGCAGGCGCCCGGCGTTTTTCAGCGCTTCCAGGATGACCGGGACGGCCTTCCAGATGTGCAGGCCGCCGAACAGCGGGAAGTCGCTCGCGTAGGCGCCGTTGCCCTGCACGGGGTTCAGGATCTGATCGTAGGCCAGGCCATTGGCGACGCAGGAGTTGAAGTCGTCCACGCCGTAGGCCGGTGCGGAGTGCACGATGCCGGTGCCGTCGCTGTCGCTCACGTAGTCGGCGATGTAGACCGGCGAGAGGCGCTGGTAACCGGCGTCCACGTCGTACAGCGGATGGCGGAAGTTGAGGCCGCCCAGTTGATCGCCTTTGGTCGTGGCGAGCACGTTGCCTTGCAGGCCGAAGCGCTCCAGGCACTGGTCCACCAGCGTCTCGGCCAGCACCAGGCAGCCCATGGGCGTGTCCACCAGCGCGTAGGTCAGCTCGGGGTGGGCGTTGAGTGCCTGGTTGGCGGGGATGGTCCAGGCGGTGGTGGTCCAGATGACGGCGAAGGCTTTTTTGCCCGCAGGCAAGGTGGCCAGGCCAAAGGCCCGGGCCAGACCCATTGCGTCGTTCGATTCGAAGGCCACGTCCAGCGTGTCGCTCTGCTTGTCGGCGTATTCGATCTCGAACTCGGCCAGCGAACTGCCGCAGTCGAAGCACCAGTACACCGGCTTCAAGCCACGGTAGACGAAACCGCGCTCGATCACGCGCTTGAAGGCGCGGATCTGGCCCGCCTCGTTGGCCGGGTCCATGGTGCGGTAGGGGCGTTCCCAGTCGCCCAGCACGCCCAGGCGCTTGAAGTCTTCGCGCTGCTGATCAATCTGTTCGGTGGCGTAGGCGCGGCTCTTGGCCTGCATGTCGTCGCGCCCGAGGTTGCGACCGTGCAGCTTTTCAATCGCGTTCTCGATCGGCAGGCCGTGGCAGTCCCAGCCGGGGATGTACTGGGCATCGAAACCAGCGAGCTGTTTCGATTTGACGATCATGTCTTTCAGCACTTTGTTCAGCGCGTGGCCGATGTGCAGCTTGCCGTTGGCGTAGGGCGGGCCGTCGTGCAGCACGAACAAGGGCGCACCCTGGCGGGCGTCGCGCAGGCGCTTGTAGAGGCCGCCAGATCGTCCGCCGGGCCGCCCCAGAGACGATTGCACCCCCTCGGGGGGCCTGGCTTGGCCAGGGCTGGGGGCAGCATCATTCCATTCACCCACCCAGGCCGGCTCGCGCCTGGGCAGGTCGCCGCGCATCGGGAACGGCGTGTCGGGCATGTTCAGGGTGGCGCGGTAGGCGCCGCCGCTGGCGTCGGGCTTGGCCTCGTTCTTCGGGGCAGCGGGTGGCTGGGTGTCAGGCATGGGGAGCGGTTCGGTGGGGGCTTCGACAGGTTCAGCCCGAACGGGGTGTGTGGATGGCTGGAAAGAGAGTCCGATCGCCCTGAACCGGTCGTTGGGCAGCGACCGGAACCGGAAAGGCCGGTGGCCTTAAATTCGGTCGCGCGTGGTCTGGCGGTGCGTCTGGGTGTGCAGCGACGCAAAAAACGCACGCGCGTCATCACAGTCCTTGGCGATGCCCCGGGTGAGGGCGTCCAGACCGTCGTACTTCAATTCGTTGTGCAGTTTGTGCAGCAGTTCCACGCGGATGATTTTACCGTAGGCCTCCCCGCCACTCAGTTGCTCGGCCAGCCCGGCGGGCCAGTCCAGGCAATGGGTTTCCAGCAGCACGCGACCGCCGTTCACGTCGTTGGGGTCCAGCGAAGGCCGCACGCCCAGGTTGGCCACACCATCCAGCGGCTGGGTGCCCAGACCGTGCACCCGCACCGCAAAGATGCCGCTGGCGGCCGGTTTCCAGTGTGAAAAACGCAGGTTGAGGGTGCGAAAACCATCGCCCGCGCCGGGTCGGCTCTCGGCCAGCTGGCGTCCGAGCCGACGCCCATGCACCACGTGGCCGCTGATGCTGAACGGGCGGCCCAGCAAGGCGGTCACCCGGTTCATGTCACCCGCGGCCAGCGCCTCGCGCACGGTCGAACTGGACACGCGGGTGCCGTGCACCTCGTAGCTCTGCATGCGCGCCACATCGAAGCCCAGCCGATCACCCGCAGCATCGAGCATCGCGTAGTCCCCCGCGCGCTGGGCGCCGAAGCGGAAGTCGTCGCCCACCAGCACGTAGCGCACGCCCAGCGCACGCACCAGGATGTCCTCGATGAAGGCCTGCGGTTGCTGCGCGGCCAGCCGGGCGTTGAACGGCAGCACCACACACTGGTCGACACCGCAGCGCGCCAGTTCTTCGAGCTTGTCGCGCAGGGTGGCGATGCGCTCGGGCGCCAGGTCGGGCTTGTGGTGCAGGGCGGCAAAGTAGTCGCGCGGGTGTGGCTCGAAGGTCATCACGCAGCTGGGCACACCACGGTGTCGGGCTTCGTTGATCAGCAAGGCCAGCATGGCCTGGTGACCACGGTGCACGCCATCGAAATTGCCGATGGTGAGCGCACAGCCGCGTTCGCTGCCAGCCGCAGGGGGCCGGTGCACGCGGTTCCAGAGGCCTCGGATGATTTTCATGCGGTATGGGCGCGCGCGGCGACGCGTCATCAAAGCTTGCTATATTGACACAGCGCCACCGGTCGCAACCGGTTGGGCGCACCAGCCGCAGGTGATGCGCAGGTCGCAGGAAGCGGCTGGCCTCTTCAGTTGATTTTGAAGGAGCCAGGTTTTGAAGGTATTGAAGCTCTCAGCCCAGGGTCTGCCCCAGTCGTGGATCAGTCTGGAAGAAGCCGTGCTGCACTACGCAGCGCACGAGGTGCGCTGGGAAATGGGCGCCGAGGTGGCGGTGTTTCACGGCGGCCACAACGCGCTCACCGGACGCCAGTCCATCATCACCGTCAACTCCATCATCGGCACCCAGGGCGTGCCACGCATCAACCCGTTCGAGCTGCGGCCCACCCTCACCAACAGCAAGCTGTTTGCGCGCGACCGTTGCCTGTGCGGCTATTGCGGGGAGCATTTTCATGAAGACGAGCTGACCCGGGAGCACATCATTCCGCTGGGACAGAACGGGCGCGACCTGTGGATGAACGTGGTGACCGCCTGCCGTTCCTGCAACCACCGCAAGGGCAACCGCACACCCGAGCAGGCACACATGCCGCTGATTTATGCGCCCTATGTGCCCAGCCTCTGGGAAGACTTCATCTTGCGCAACCGCCGCATCCTGGCCGACCAGATGGAGTTCCTGATGTCGCATTTACCCAAGACTTCGCGGCTGCACGCGTAGCCCTGTTCGGATAGCCTGCGCAGCGCCCCAAGCAAGGCCCAGCCCCCTCCGGGGGGCAGCGACCCGCGCAGCGGTGGAGCGTGGGGGCAGAGGGGCCGCAGCGCCGGGCCGCCCCAAGCAAGGCCCAGCCCCCTCGGGGCATATGCGCTAACCTAATTTTCATGAAAAATTCACCTCACATTGGTATGGACGAAGGCGCGGAGGTTCACGCAATCGCGCTGCGATGTCCTGCCAGCGCTGCATGC
>PNMN01000163.1 GCA_013823655.1 Comamonadaceae bacterium
TTTCATGAACCCCGCCGACCTGCCCCCCGAACTCGCTGCCCAGTCCAACCCGCTCATCGCCGCTGTGCGCGCCATTGCGCAAGGCCCGCTGGCCGAGCAGGCCTACGCCATCGACCGCGGCGCCTACCCGGTGGATGTGTTGCGGCAGCTGGCGGCGGTCGGCGCCATGAGCGCGCACCTGCCGCAGGCCGACGGCACGCCGGGTGACTACGGCCTGGCCATCGCGGCCATGGCCGAGGCGGCCAAGGTCTGCGGCGCCACCGGCTTCATGATGTGGTGCCAGTGCGTGGCGGGGCTCTACATGCAGGCCTCGGGCAACCCGGCGCTGATGGGCGAGCGGCTGGCGCGCCATGTGCGCGGCGAGACGCTGGGCGGCACCGGTCTCTCGAACCCGATGAAGAGCTTTGCGCAGATCGAAAGCCTGCTGCTCAAGGCCACACCGGTGGAGGGCGGCTACCTGGTGAACGGCACCTTGCCCTGGGTCAGCAACCTCGGCCCCGACCACTACTTTGGCGCCATCGCCTCGGTCCAGGTGGACGGCGCCTGCGCGGGCCGCGAGATGATGTTCATGCTGCGCTGCGACGCGCCCGGCGTCGCGCTCAAGACCTGCCCCGAGTTCTCGGGCATGGAGGGCACGGGCACCTACAGCGTGCATTGCAAAGACCTGTTCGTGGGCAGCGACGACGTGGTGGCCGACCCGGCGCAGGCCCACCATCGCGCGCATCCGTGGCGGCTTCGTGCTGCTGCAATGCGGCATCGCGGCCGGCATCGTCCAGGGCGCGATCGACAGCATGTGGGCGGTGGAAGGCCAGCTCGGCCACGTGAACCAGTTCCTGGAAGACCGGCCCGCCGAGCTGCAGGCCGAATTCGACGCGCTGGTGGCCCGCATCATGAAGCTGGCACAGACGCCGCTGGACACCTCGACCGACTATTTCATCGACGTGCTGGACGCGCGCGCGCACGGCGCCGAGCTGTGCCTGCGCGCCGCCAACTCGGCCCTGATGCACCAGGGCGCGCGCGGCTACCTGATGGGCAGCGAGGTGCAACGCCGCGTGCGCGAAGCGCAGTTCGTCGCCATCGTCACCCCGGCCATCAAGCACCTGCGCAAAGAGATCGCGCGGCTGAGCACTGAGGAGATGCCGGGATGACGCCCGCCGTCCAACCCACCCCGGCCGCCCAAGTCGTCGCGGCCCTGGGGGCACCTGCCTTCAACAAATACATCTGCGACGCCTGCGGCTACATCTACGACGAGGCGGTGGGCGACGCCGACAGCGGCCTGGCCGCCGGCACGCGCTTCGAGGACATTCCGGACGACTGGTACTGCCCGCTCTGCGGCGTGACCAAGAGCGACTTCACGCGGTACGAAGCGCCGAGCATCGAAGCGCTGCGTGCGTGCGTCGGTGGCGCGGCCCCGGTGGCGAAACGCGGCGGCACCCCGGGTGTGGTCATCGTCGGCGGCGGGCGCGCCGGCTGGCAGATGGCCGAGGCGCTGCGCGCGCTCGACGCGGACCTGCCCATCACCCTGGTGAGCGCCTGCGCGGCCGACGTGTACGACAAGCCCCTGCTCTCGGTGGCGATGGCGCGGCAAATGGACCCGGGCCAGCTGGTGAAAGAAACCGGCCCTGCCGCCGCGAACCGCCTGGGCGTGCGCCTGCTCGCCCACACCGACGCCGTGCGCATCTGCACCGACACCCGCAGCCTGCGCACCACGCGCGGCACGCTGCGCTACGACCAGCTGGTGCTGGCCCACGGCGCGCAGGCCGCGCTGCCACCCGCATTGCCCGCCGCGCTGTGCTGGCGCATCAACCACCTGGGCGCCTACCAGCGGCTGCGTGCGGCGCTGGGCACCGAGCCGAAGGAGGTGACCATCGTCGGCGCCGGCCTGATCGGCAGCGAACTGGCCAACGACCTCGCGCTCGGCGGCCACCGCATCACCCTGCTCGACGTGACCACCGAGCCGCTGGCGCGCTGGCAGGCCGATGCGGTCGGCACGCAACTGCTGGACGCGTGGAAGGACCTGCCGATCCGCTTTGTGGGCGGTGTGCAGGTGGCCAGCGTGGAGAAGCTCGGCGACCGCTACCGCCTCACCACCGCCTGCGGCCAGAAGTTCGTGGCCCACCAGGTGATCGCCGCCGTCGGCCTGATGACCCCGCCGCGCCTGGCGCAGAGCGCCGCGCTGGCCTGGGACCACGGCATCGCGGTGGACGCGGCCACGCTGCGCACCAGCGAACCGCACATCCACGCCCTGGGCGACTGCATCACCATCGCCGGCCAGGCCAGCCGCTACATCGAACCCATCGGCCGCCAGGCGCGGGCGATCGCGGCCCATCTCTGCGGCTGCGATCCGGTGCCCTACGAGGCCAAACCGGCGGTGGTGCGGGTGAAGACCACCTCGCACCCGATGACGCTGCACTGACACGGGTTGGCGACCTCGGCGGGCGCGGTCTATCATTGTCGGCGATACCCCTACCCGTTTGATGACAAGACCCGGCCGCCCCTGCGAGCCGGCGCACTGGAGACACCCCATGCCCTTTCGCCTGCTGAGCCGCCACCTGGTCGGCCTTTTGCTGATCGCCCTCGTCCCCCTGGCCCACGCGCTCGAGGTCCGGTTCGAACCGGTCGCCCCCGGCGTGTACGCCTTCATCGGTGAAAAGGGTGGTCGAACCTACGCCAACCAAGGGCTGAATGCCAACCTCGGTCTGGTCGTCACGCCCGCCGGTGCCCTGCTGATCGACAGTGGCGCCAGCTTCAAAGGCGCCCAACAGATCCACGAAGCGATCAAGAAGATCACCGACCAGCCGGTCAGGTGGGTCATCAACACCGGCGGACAAGACCACCGCTGGCTGGGCAACGGCTACTTCATCGGCCAGGGCGCAGAAGTGATGGCGCACGCCGACGCCCGGGCCGACATGCTCGCGCGCGGCGGCGACCACATGGCCAGCCTCACCGGCGTGCTGAAGGACCAGCTCGACGGCACCGTGCCCACCCTGCCCACGCGCTGGCTGGTCGGCCCCGACGAGACGCTGAACCTGGGCGGCATGGCCATGGAGGTGAAGCACCGCGGCGGCGCCCACACCCCGGGCGACTTGCTGGTCTGGCTGCCGCAGCAGCGCGTGGTGTTCAGCGGCGACATCGTCTACACCGACCGCATGCTCAGCGTGCTGCCGGTCAGCCACACCGGTCGCTGGCTGCAGAGCTTCGCCGCGCTGCAAGCGCTGCAACCCGCGCGCATCGTGCCCGGACACGGCCAGGTCTGCGATCTGCCGCGCGCTCAGGCCGACACGCAACACTACCTGCAGACACTGCGCACGCACATGAAAAAGGCGGTGGATGGCGGCACCGAGATCGGCGCCGCCATCCAGACCTTCGACGCCACGCCCTGGAGGCACTTGTTCAACGCCGCCGAACTGCACCCCGGCAACGCCAGCCGCCTGTATCTGGAGCTGGAGCGCGAATGAAAACCTGCCGCCCGTTCAGTTCCGCTGCGCCCCGGATGCGGGCAGAATCGGCCATGCCCCTGTGTTTCGCCACCACCTGCAAGGATGTTTCATGAAAAAGCTCTTCACCCTGATCGCGCTCGCCGGCTCCCTGACCTGGGCCATGGCCCAGACGCCAGCCAGCCCGAGCGCAGCCCCAGCCAAGGCAGCGACACCCGCCACCGCTGCCGAACCGGCCGCACCCAGCGCGCAGCAAAACCGCATGAAGAGCTGCAACGCCGACCCCAAGGCCAAGGAACTCAAGGGCGACGAGCGCAAGGCCTTCATGAAGGGCTGCCTGAGCGGCGACGCCGCCAGTGCCGGGGCCACCACCCAGCAGAACAAAATGAAAACCTGCAACGCCGATGCCAGCGCCAAGGCCCTGAAAGGCGACGAGCGCAAGAAGTTCATGAGCGAGTGCCTGAAAGGGTAATCCCCCTGCGCGGCACCAGCGGCAGGCCCGCATGGGCCGCTGCTTTCACCGCCTGGGTCAGCCGCTGCGCCGACAGCGGCTCACGCTCCCAGTGCTGCCAGTACAGCGTCACGTCCACCGTGGCGCCGGGCAGCAGCTCCTGCAGGCCCGGTCGGCTGGCCAGGTGCTGCTCGGGCACCATGCCCCAGCCCAGCCCGAGCTCGATCGCGCGCTCGAAGGCGTCCACCGCGGGTGCAAAGTGGCGCGGGTAGTTGGGCTGCTTGAGGCCGAAGTGCTGCTCCAGAAAAGCGTCCTGCAGCGCGTCCTTGCGGTTGAAGATGATGGCCGGGTGCGCCAGCAGCTGGTGCGGTGACACGGCGCCGCGCGGCGTGCGGCAGCGTTGCACCACCTCGGGCGCGGCCACGCAGCGGTAGCGCATCACGCCCAGCGGCTCGGCCACGCAGCCGCGCATGGGCTGGGCCAGCGTGGTCACGCAACCGATCACGTCGCCGCTTTTCAGCGCGTCGTGGGTGTGGTCCTGGTCGTCGATCACGATCTCCAGCAGCAGCCGGTGGCGCTGCAGCAGCGGCGCCACGCCGGGCAAAAACCAGCTCGCCACCGAATCGGCGTTGATCGCCACGCTGAGCGATTGCCAGCGCGCCGCGTCCTTCGCTCCCGCGCCGCCTTGCAGGCCGCCCAGCAAATCCGCCTCCATCAGCCGCAGCTGCTTCACATGCGCCAGCAGCGCCTGGCCCGCTGCGGTGGCGCGCACCGTCTTGCCGCGCACCAGCAGGCGCTGGCCAAGGTGCTCTTCCAGTGCCTTGATGCGCAACGACACCGCCGCCAGCGTGATGGACAGCGCCTGCGCGGCCGGGCCGAAGCCGCCCTGTTCGATCACGGCGGCGAGGGCTTCAAGCTGGCGGGCATCGAGCATGATTTGATCAAGTATTTATTGATCAATCAGATTTTAAGTTAACTCCGTTTAAATCAGAGGCAGAAAAGAACACACTGGCGGCCGGTTCTTCACGACATCACCCCGCTTTCCCGGAGTCCACCATGGTCATCAGCTTCCCCACCTTCACCGCCGGCATGCTGCTGAGCATGTCGCTGATCATGGCCATCGGCCCGCAGAACGCGCACGTGCTGCGCATGGGCCTGCAACGCCAGCACCTGTGGCTCACGGTGGCCGTGTGTGTCCTGGCCGACGTGGTGCTGATCGGCCTGGGCGTGCTCGGTCTGGCCCAGCTCGGTGGCCTGTCCGACAAGCTGCTGGGCGCGCTGATCGGCGCGGGCGCTGTGTTCCTCGGCGTGTACGGCTGGCAGGCCTTTCAGCGTTTCCTCAGGCCACAGGCACTCGCCGTGCTGAGCGCCGACGATGGACAGATTCGCCACACCACCGGGCCGGTGACGCCGCGCCAGGCCATCCTCTCTGCGCTCGCTTTCTCCTGGCTCAACCCGCACGCCTGGCTCGACACCGCCGTGCTGATCGGCACCGCCTCGCTGGCCTACGGGCAGGGCAGCACCGCGTTCGGTCTGGGCGCGGCCACCGGCTCGCTGGTCTGGTTTGTGCTGCTCGGCGCCGCCGCTTTCTGGCTCGGCCAGCGGCTCAACTCGCTGCACGTCTGGCGCGCGCTCGATGGCGCGGTAGCCCTCATGATGTGGGGCACTGCGGCCTGGCTGCTCACATCGCTGGTCTGAGAAACCGGGCGTCTTTCGCTCATGGCCGATCACCACCCCAAAACCCACGCGCACCGCGCCGAAAACGAGAACCGTCTGATGCTCCTGCCCTCCAGCGCCGCCGCGCCGACCCGCTGCCCGCTGTGCGGCGGCGAGAACCGCTGCGCGATGGAGCTGGAGCGTGCCACCGGCGAACCGCAGCCGCCTTGCTGGTGCACCGGGCAGCGCTTTTCGCCCGCTCTGCTGGCGCGGCTGCCCCCGGAGGCTGCGGGCAAGGCCTGCATCTGCGCCCGCTGCCTGGCGACGTTCCGGACTGAGGTCAACGAGGCGCCGCCGGGATGAACGGGCCGGTCCAGTTTTCCGCCAACCGTTCGCCGCACAATAGCCCTCTCACCACCATTCAGCCTTTGTGCCGATGCGCGGCGCCGGAGCGGGGGTTCCCCATCCAGCACGCACCGTGGAACCGCCCTTCGACAAGCTCAGGACGGGCCACTGGTGCGGTCCCCCCTTCAGGGGGGAAGCCGCGCAGCGGCGCAGGGGGGTCACTCCAGATGTGCCAACTGCTCGGACTCAACTGCGCCACCCCCACCGACGCCTCGTTCAGCTTCACCGGCTTTTGCCAGCGCGGCGGCGGCACCGACCACCACGCCGACGGCTGGGGCATCGCGTTCTTTGAGGGCCGTGGCCTGCGGCTGTTTGTGGACCACCAGAGCGCGGCGCAGTCGCCGATGGCGGAGTTTTTGCAGAAATACCCGCTCAAGAGCAAAAACATCATTGCCCATGTGCGCAAGGCCACCATCGGCGAAGTGGCGCTGGAAAACGCCCACCCCTTCACCCGCGAGCTCTGGGGTCGGCACTGGGTGTTTGCCCACAACGGCGATCTGAAAGACTACTTTCCCCACCTGCACAGCCGCTTCCAGCCGATCGGCAACACCGACAGCGAGCGCGCCTTCTGCTGGCTGCTGCAGGAGCTGGCCAAGTCGCACGCCAGCCTGCCCAGCACCGAAGAGCTGACGCTCACGCTGCGCGAACTGGTGCCGCAGGTGCGGGCGTTCGGAACCTTCAATTTTCTGCTCTCCAACGGCGTGGCGCTGTGGGCACACTGCAGCACCCAGCTGCACTGGCTGGTGCGCCAGCACCCGTTTGCCCAGGCCACGCTGATGGACCACGACTGGACCGTCAACTTCGCCGAGCTCAACCACCCGGGCGACCGCGCGGCGGTGATCGTGACCACGCCGCTGACCTGCAACGAGCAGTGGCACGCGTTCGAGCCCAACGAGCTGAAGGTGTTTGTGGACGGTCTGCCGGTGCAGGCCACCGAGCCGGCCCCGTGAAAGCCTGTGCGGCCGAACAGCGCGATCACACCCGCCAGAAGAACAGCGCGCTCATCACCAGCCCGGTGACGATGACGCCGGTGCGGACCGCCTGGACGGGCAGG
>PNMN01000164.1 GCA_013823655.1 Comamonadaceae bacterium
GGTGCGCTTCTACCTGTTCACGCTCAAGGGCCTGGCCTACCTGAACCTGCGCCTGGGCGATCTGGACGAAGCGCGGCTGATGCTCGGCGAGCTGCGCCGCCTTGATCCGAAAGACCACCTGGGCGGCGGCCTGCTGTCGCACGTGCTCGCACGGCACGAAGCTGGCCACACCACCTCGCTGGTGGATGGCCCGGTGGACTACCCGGTGCGCGGCTGGGCGCCGCTGGGGCAATGAGCATGGGCGCGGCCGCCACCTTCCTCACCGCGCCGCAGCGCCTGGCGGCGCGCGCGCCAGAGGGCGACATCCCGCCCATGGACTGGCAGGGCGGGCCAGTGAACTGCGCCAGCTGTGCCTACCGCGACCTGCGCGCCCGTGACGGTGGCCGCGGCTGCGAGCCCGGCCACGCCTGCATGCAGGACGCCTACGCGCGCCGCATCGACCGCTTTTTCCGCTGGCACCCGCAGCTGGCCGACCAGCAGCTGGAACACCCGTATTTCGAGGTGCGCGCCATCGCCGCACGGCACGCCAGCGTGTTCCGCCTGGGCGCGCTGATGAACGACCCGGATGAGACGGTGCGCATGCAGGTCGCGCTGCGGCTCACGCCGGTGCAGCTGGAGCGGCTGATCCACGACCCGCACCGCGAGGTGCGGCTGCGCGTGGCGCAGCGCATCGACCCGGCGCGGCTGGGCGCGATGCGCCACGACCCCGACTACGGCGTGCGCGAGATCGTGGCGCAGCGGCTGCCGCTGGCGCTGCTGACGACGCTGGCCTACGACCCGGAGCGCTCGGTGCGCCAGATCGTCGCGCGGCGGCTGCAGATGCCGGCGCTGTTGATCCTGGCGAACGACCCCGAGCCGGAAGTGCGGCGCGCGGTGGCCGAATCGCTGCCCGAGGCGCTGCTGGGCCGCATGGCCGACGACAGCCACTGGCGCGTGCGCTGGGAGGTGGCGCGGCGCGCGGCACCCGCCTTGCTGGTCGCGCTGCGCGACGACCCGGACAGCGAGGTGCGCCAGATGGTGCGCAGTCGGCTGGCGGTGCCGAAGGAGAAGCCCCATGGCTGACATCGTGCGCGACGACGACGTGATCGAGGTCGCCGATCCGCCCCGCTTTGCCTTCGGCGAACGGGTGATCGCGCGTTCGGTGGTGCGCAACGACGGCACCTACAACGGCAAGGACATCGGCGAGGTGCTGGTGAACAAGGGCGACATCGGCTACGTCGTGAGCATCAACACCTTCCTGCAGCAGTTCTACATCTACGCGGTGGACTTCATCGAGACCGGCCACCGCGTCGGCATGCGCGCCAAGGAGCTGTGCACGCTCGACCACCTGCCCGATGAAGTGCTGGCGCAGCTGGGCGAGAAGGCCACCGCGCTGGCCGACCTCGGTTCCGGCAAACCCCTTGATTCAGGAGCAAGCCCATGAACACCGCCCACGCGATGGACGCCGCCGCCTTTGTCGAACCGCGCACCCCGGTCTACGCCTGGGGCCAGCGCGTGGTGGCGCTGGACGACCTGGTCAACGACGGCAGCCACCCCGAGCGCGAACCCGAAGCCCTGCTGGCCACGCGCGGCGACGTGGGCGAGGTGGTCAACATCGGCCACGCGAGCGACATCAACGAGCCGGTGTACCTGGTGGACTTCGGCGGCTGTGTGGTGGGCTGCCTGGAAGTGGAACTCGCGCCCCTGCCGGCCGGCTGGGTTCCGGTGGAGGAGGCCGCGGAGTGAAACACCCCCCTGCGTCGCTTCGCGACTTCCCCCCAGGGGGACGCAGCCAGTGGCCTGGCGAAGCCAGTTCCACGGCTGCCCTGGCTGAGGGCACCGTGTCCGCACAGTTGGTAGGCTTCATGCTGCCCTTTATCGAACGGGCGCTGAAGGACCGCGTGCGTTACCGCTACGTGCAGCCAACGGTGAGGCAAGAGGGCGAGGGCTTCCGCATCGAGGCGCCGTGCTGCTCGCGCAATGTGCACCGCGAGGGGGGCGTGATCGATATCGCCTTGCTGACGCCGTCCCCCGACGGGCGCTGGCGCTTGCAGGTGCGCGACCACGCGGCGGGCGTGTGGGAGACCCACGCCCAGGGGCTGTCGCTGGGCGAGGCGCTGGACACCGTCTGCATCGACGCCGAGCGGAAGTTCTGGCCATGATCTACCTCGACCACCACGCCACCACGCCACCCGCCCAGGCGGTGATCGACGCCATGGCCTCGGTGATGGCGGGCACCTGGGCCAATGCCTCGTCCAAACACGGCCCGGGCCAGGCCGCCAGCCGGGTGCTGGCGGGCGCCCGTTCGGTGGTGGCGCAGGCCCTGGGTTGCAAGCCCGCAGAAGTGGTGTTCACCAGCGGCGCGACCGAGGCCAACCACCTGGCGGTGCGTGGCCTGCTGGCCGCCGCGCCCGAGGGGCGGCGGCGCGTGCTGTTCAGCGCGGTGGAACACGCCGGTCACCTGAAGCTGGCGCGCGATCTGGCCGAGGCCGGTGTGCCGGTGGACTTCATTCCCGTTCTGCCGGACGGCACGCTTCAGCTGGACGCCGCGAGCCGCCTGATCGGCCCCGACGTGGCCGTGGTGTCGCTGATGGCGGCCAACAACGAGACCGGCGCGCTGATGCCGGTGGCCGAGGTGGCTGCCCTCACCGCCGCCACCGGCGCGCGCCTGCACGTGGACGCGACGCAGTGGATCGGCAAGCAGCTGTTTGCCTGGTCCGGCTGGGGCGCCGACGCGGTGAGCTGCTCGGCCCACAAGTTCAACGGCCCCAAGGGCGTGGGCGCGCTGCTGCTGCGCCAGGGCGTAGTGATTCGCCCGACCGTGCCCGGCTCGCAGGAGCGTGGTCGCCGCGGCGGCACCGAGAACCTGCCCGCGATTGCCGGACTGGCGACCGCGCTCGAAACGCTGGGCGCCGTCGCCGATCTGGACGCCGAAGCCGCGCGGCAATCGGCGCTGCGCGCCCGGCTGGAGAGCGCACTGGTGACCGAGTTGCCCGGCGTTCACATCTGGTCGCGCGGTGTGCCGCGCCTGCCGGGCGTGAGCTTGCTGCGGGTGGGCGGCTGGGAGGCCGACGTGGTGCTCGGCCGGCTCGAACGCCTGGGCTTCGCGGCCTCGTCCGGCGCGGCCTGCTCTTCTTCCGGCAGCGAGCCCTCGCACGTGCTGCGCGCCATGGGCGTGCCCGACGGCGAAGCCCTGGGCGCCATCCGCCTCTCGCTGGGCCGCACCAGCACCGACGCCGACGTGGACGCGCTGATCGCGGCGCTGCCCACCCTTCGATCCCTGCTGCCCACGGCACAAGCCGTGGCCGCCTGAACCCCTTTTCCCCCCAGTCCTGGAGCCGACGATGAAAGTGATGATCCGCAAAGACAGCAAGGGCGTGCTCAGCGCCTACGTGCCCAAGAAAGACCTGGAGGAGCCCATCGTTTCGATGGTCAACCCGGACATGTGGGGTGGCCTGGTGACGCTGGCCAACGGCTGGCAGCTGGACCTGCCGGCCATGGCGGCCGACACGCCGCTGCCGATCACCGTTGAAGCCCGCAAGCTGGCATCCGCCGAAGAGTCATGACCCCCCTGCGCCGCTTCGCGTCTTCCCCCCTGGAAGGGGGGACCACACCTACGGCCTGGCAAAGCCAGTTCCGTGGTGTGTGCTGGAAGAGGCACTTCAAAACCAACGCATCTGGAGATCTGTGATGGGACTGTCCGGCGAACAACTGCAGACCGCGAGCGAGGTGGTGGGTTATGCGCCCACGCTGCGCGACGCCGCCACCATCCTGCGCGGCCGTTACCCCGGCGTGCGCGCCATCGTGGTGGACGAGATGGACATGCGCGACGAGACCCCGGCCATGCGCCTGGGCCACCGCAACGTCTACCTGGCGGCCAGCAACGGCCATTGCTGGCACGTGACGCAGAGCGCCGACGAAGCCTCGGTCTTCATCCTCACCCAACACTGAACCGCATGAAGCACCCCCCGCGCCGCTTCGCGTCCCCCCCCCTCAAGGGGGGCGCAGCCTGCCGCCCGGCAAAGCCGGTTCTGCGGCTGCCACTGGAAGGGCGGTTGGCGCGCCATGAACCCAGGAGCACATGATGGACATTGAAACGATCGCGCTGTGTGAGTCCTCCATCAGCGACCAGGGCGTGTCGCTGGTCGAGGCGGTGCTCGAATCCGGGCGCTGGGGCGACGGGCCCATGCTCGAATCCTTCGAGCAGGGCTTCGCGCGCTGGGTCGGCCGGCGGTACGCGGTGGCCGTGGGCAGCGGCACGCTGGGCACCTGGATCGCGCTGCGGGCCATGGGCATAGCCCCGGGCGACGAGGTGATCTGCGCCTCGCACACCTGGCACCAGGTGGCGCAGGCCATCACGCTGGCGGGCGCCACGCCGGTGTTCGCCGACATCAACTACTGGAGCGGCTGCCTCAGCGCCGAGAAGGCGGCGCTGAAGATCACGCCCGCCACCAAGGCCATCCTCGCCGGCAACACCAACGGCCACCCGGCCGCCTGGAAGGCGCTGCGCGAACTGGCCGACGCGCACGGCCTCCAGCTCATCGAAGACAGCACCGAGGCGCTGGGTTCGCGCTACCTGGGCCGCAACGTCGGCAGCTTCGGCGACGTGTCGGTGTTCGACTTCTCCATGCCTTCGGCCCTGTGCACCGGCGAAGGCGGCATGCTGCTGACCGACGACGAGGCGCTGGCCATCGAACTGCGCTACCTGCGCCAGCGGCGGCTGTCCGACCGCGCCTCGGTGTCCATCGGTTCGCGCGTGCCGCTGCAGGCCGGCATGAGCGAACTGACCGCCGCACTCGGCCTGGCGCAGCTGTCCGACCTGGACGAACGGCTGCTGCAGCGCAAGCAGGTCGAGGCCTGGTACCACGCCGAGATGCAGAGCTTCGAGGGCGTCAAGCCGCCCTACCTGGCGGAAGACGTGGACGAGGTGCACTGGATGCTGTACGTGGTGCACCTGGGCAAGCGCTTCGGCGCCAGCGCGCGCACCCAGATGATCGAAGACATGAAGAGCTGCGGTGTCGAGACCGCCGCCTACAGCCACCCGCTGCACCAGCAGTTTTTCTACATGAACGCCACCGGCGCCGTGGGCCGCCAGCGCGGTGTGCTGCCCGACACCGACCGCATCGGCGACCGCGCGCTGGCCCTGCCGCTGCACACCGGCCTGGACGCCGACCAGGTCAAGTACATCGTCAAGACGCTCAAGGACACCGCGACCAATGTCGGTGCGGGCGCCGCCATTTACCTCTGAAAGAAAACCCCATGTCCGACCTGATCGCCGACATCGCCCGCCAGCTCGACAAGGGCGGCGTCATTCCCTACCTGGGCTCCGGCATGCTGTCGCTGTGCGACGACGTGACCGTGCCCGCGACGCCGGCCGCGCTGGTGGCAGTGATGACCGCCAAGGTCAGCGTGCCGCACAAGATCCGCGCCAAGCTCACGCAGGCGGCGCAGTTCATCGAGAACTTCAAGCACCGCAAGTCGGTGGTGATGATCATGGACGAGGCCTTCGCAGCGGTGCCCATGCCCGTCGCCGCTGCACCGCGCGCTGGCCGCCAGCGGCGCCACGTTGTGGGTGGACACCTGGTACGACGACACCATGCTCGCGGCGCTCAAGACCACGCGGCCGCAGGGCGGCTGGCACCAGTTGCAGGGCCTGTCGCAGTCCGAACATTTCGGCCAGTGGACGGCCGACTACGACGCCGAAGGCCATGTGGCCGACACACCGGCCACCGACGCCACGCCGCTGCTCTACCGCCCCATCGGCGGCCGCAGCCCGGTCGGCAACTACCTGGTGTCCGACAGCGACTACGTCGAGGTGCTGACCGAAATCGACATCCAGACCCCCATTCCGGCCGTGGTGCAGGAGCGGCGCAAGGGCAGGGGCTTCCTGTTCCTGGGCTGCCGCTTCGACGACCAGCTCACCCGCAGCTTCGCGCGCCAGATCATGAAGCGCTCCAGCGACGCGCACTGGGCCGTGCTGCCCGACGAACCCACGCGCATGGAAGCGCGCTTCCTCGAAGAGCAGGGCATCACCCGCATCCCCATGACGCTGGCCGACTTTGCGGCCCAGCTCACCGACGCGCTGCAGGCCGAAACCGCCTGAGCCGCTCCCGGATTTTTTTGTCGTCCCACGAACCACAGAGAAGACCATGACCACACTGACCGTGCTCCCCTCCGGCAAAACCTACGACGTCGCCGCTGGCACCACCATCATGAAAGCCCTGCTCGCCGCGGGCGAGACCATCGCGCACAAGTGCGACGGTGAAGCCAAGTGCGGGTCCTGCCACATCTTCGTGCAGGAAGGCCGCAAGACCATCTCGCGCATCCAGAAGCTGGAAAACGAAAAGCTTGACACCCTGGTGGGCATCGGCTCCAAGTCGCGTCTGGCCTGTCAGGCTGTCCTTGGCGAAGAGCCGGTGACGGTCGAACTGCTGACGTTCGTCTGAGCCATCCATGGCCGAGGTGCACGTCCTGCGGCCCCCCACAACGGTGTGGGACGTGGTCATCGTCGGTGCTGGCCTGTGCGGGCTGGCGCTGGCGCGCCGGCTGGTGGCGCGCGGCCAGCGCGTGTGCCTGCTTGAAGCGCGTGAGCGCCTCGGCGGCCGGGTGCTGACGCAGACCGACGCCGCCACCGGCCAGCCGCTGGACCTGGGACCGTCCTGGTTCTGGCCCGACACCGAGCCGCACATGGTGGCGCTGCTGGCCGCGCTGGGGTTGGAGGGCGAAGCACAGCACGACCCCGGCGACGCGCTCTGGCTCACCGACCCGAACCGCGCACCCGAACGGCGCGTGGAACCGGGCGGTGTGCACGCAGGTGCGCGGCGCATCGCAGGGGGCAGCGCTCGCTTGACCGACGCGCTGCGGGCGGCCTTGCCCAGCGGCAGCGTGCTCACCGGCGCGGCGCTGATCGGCCTGCGCGACCTGGGCGACAGCGTCGAACTGCTGCGCAGCGGCGGCCCGGCCCTGCGCGCGCGCCGCGTGG
>PNMN01000165.1 GCA_013823655.1 Comamonadaceae bacterium
CACCACCAAGCCGGTGATCGCGGCCGTGCACAGCGTGTGCATGGGTGGCGGTCTGGAACTGGCGCTGGGCGCGCATTACCGCATTGCCGCCCCCGGCTGCAACGTGGCCCTGCCTGAAGTGAAGCTGGGCCTGATCCCCGGCGCCGGCGGCACGCAGCGCCTGCCGCGCGTGCTGGGCGTGGAAGCCGCGCTGAACATGATCGTCAGCGGCGAGCCGGTCAAGAGCGAGATGCTGGCGATGCTGCCGGGCCAGAAACTGTTCGACAAGCTGGCTGCTTCGCCCGAGTCGCTGGCCGTAGAGGCGCTGGCGTTCGCCCGCGAGATGGCGGCGAAGCACGCCGACGGCTCCGCCTTCCCGCTGGTGCGCAACCTGCCCTGCAAGCACAAGGACGGCGACGCCTACTTCCAGTTTGCGCGCAACATGGTCAAAGGCATGGCCAAGAACTTCCCCGCGCCCGCCAAGTGCGTGGACGCCGTGGAAGCCGCGACCAAGAAGAAGTTCGCCGACGGCATGGCCTTCGAGCGCGAGATCTTCATCAACCTGATGTGGACGCCCGAGTGCAAGTCGCTGCGCCACCTGTTCACCGCCGAGCGCGCCGCCAGCAAGATCCCCGACGTGCCGGAAGACACGCCCAGGCGCGACATCGCGTCGGTCGCCGTCATCGGCGCCGGCACCATGGGTGGCGGCATCGCCATGAACTTCCTCAACGCCGGCATCCCGGTGAAGATGCTGGAGATGAAGCAGGACGCGCTGGACCGCGGCATCGCCACCATCCGCAAGAACTACGAAGCCCAGGTCCAGAAGGGCAAGCTGAAAGCAGACAAGTACGAGCAGCGCATGAGCCTGCTGTCCACCACGCTGAGCTACGCCGAGATCGGCGCGGCCGACCTGGTGATCGAGGCCGTGTTCGAAGAGATCGGCGTCAAGGAAGCGGTGTTCAAGGAACTGGACCGCGTGATGAAGCCCGGCGCCATCCTGGCCTCCAACACCTCGACGCTGGACGTGAACGCCATCGCCCACTTCACGAAGCGCCCGCAGGACGTGGTCGGCATGCACTTCTTCAGCCCGGCCAACGTGATGAAGCTGCTCGAAGTGGTGCGCGGTGACGCGACCGCCAAGGACGTGCTGGCCACGGTGATGGCGATCTCCAAGAAGATCAAGAAGACGGCGGTGGTGTCCGGCGTCTGCGACGGCTTCATCGGCAACCGCATGATCGAGCAGTACGGTCGCCAGGGCGGCTTTTTGCTGGACGAAGGCTGCACGCCCGAGCAGGTCGACAAGGCGATGGAGAAGTTCGGCATGGCCATGGGCCCGTTTCGCATGGGCGACCTGGCCGGCAACGACATCGGCTGGGCGATCCGCAAGCGCCGCTACCAGGAAAAGCCGGACATGAAGTACAGCAAGACCGCCGACCTGCTGTGCGAGAAAGGCCGCTTCGGCCAGAAGACCGGCGCCGGCTGGTACGACTACGTGCCCGGCAAGCGCGACGCGATCCCGAACGCCGAGGTGGTGCAGATGATCGAACAGCATCGCAAATCACTCGGCATCACGCCGCGCAAGATTGCCGACGAAGAGATCGTTCAGCGCCTGGTGTTCTCGCTGGTCAACGAGGCCGCGCACATTCTGGAAGAGGGCATCGCCAACAAAGCCAGCGACATCGACGTGGTCTACATCTTCGGCTACGGCTTCCCGGTGCACCGCGGTGGCCCGCTGAACCACGCCAACGAGGTCGGCCTGTTCAACGTGGTGCAGGCCATGAAGCGCTTTGCCAGGAACCCGCTGGACGATGCGAAGTTCTGGGAGCCCGCGCCGCTGCTGGCCCGACTCGCCGCCGAAGGCAAGACCTTCTGATGACCGCACACATCACGATTTGAGGAACCCATCATGACCAACGCCGTCATCGTCTCCACCGCCCGCACGCCCCTGACCAAAAGCTGGAAGGGCGCCTTCAACATGACCCACGGTGCCACGCTCGGTGGCCACGCGGTGCAGCACGCCGTGCAACGCGCCGGCATCGAAGCCGCTGAAGTCGAAGACGTGATCATGGGCTGCGCCAACCCAGAGGGCGCGACGGGGGCCAACATCGCGCGCCAGATCGCGCTCAAGGCCGGGCTGCCCATCACGGTATCGGGCATGACCGTCAACCGCTTCTGCTCGTCCGGCCTGCAGACCATCGCGCTGGCCGCGCAGCGCATCATCGCGGGCGAAGGCTCGGTTTACGTGGCCGGTGGCGTGGAAAGCATCTCGTGTGTGCAGCAGGAAATGAATGTGCACATGCTCAAGGACCTTGCGCTGGAAAAGCAGAAGCCCGAGATCTACTGGAACATGCTGCAGACCGCCGAACAGGTGGCCAAGCGCTATGGCATCGGCCGCGACGCCATGGACGAATACGGTGCCGCCAGCCAGCAGCGCGCCACCGCCGCGCTGGAAGCCGGTCTGTTCAAGGCCGAGATCGCGCCCATCACCGTGACCGCCGGCGTGGCCGACAAAGTGATGGGCCTGATGACCAGACAGATCACGGTCGAGAACGACGAAGGCATCCGCGCCGGTACCACCAAAGAAGGCATCTCCGGCCTGCGTTCCGCCCTGCCGGGTGGCTTGGTCACGGCCGGTAACGCCAGCCAGTTCTCTGATGGCGCTGGTGCCTGCGTGCTGATGGACGAAACCCTGGCCAAAAGCGTGGCCTGCAGCCGCTGGGCCGTTTCCTGGGCTTCGCCGTCGCCGGTTGCGAGCCCGACGAAATGGGCATCGGCCCGGTGTTCGCCATCCCCAAGGTGCTCGCGCGCCTGGGCCTGAAGGTGAGCGACATCGACCTGTGGGAACTGAACGAAGCCTTTGCCGTGCAGGTGCTGTACTGCCGCGACAAGCTGGGCATCCCGGCGGACCGCCTGAACGTCAACGGCGGCGCCATCGCCGTCGGCCACCCCTACGGCGTGTCGGGCCAGCGCCTGACCGGCCACGCGCTGATCGAAGGCAAGCGCCGTGGCGCCCAGCGCGTCTGCGTGACCATGTGCATCGGCGGCGGCATGGGTGCGGCGGGCGTGTTTGAAGTCCTTTGACTTTCGACCATCCATGAGCCCCCAAACCTCCGTTCGGGCTGGGCTTGTCGAAGCCTGGATTGCCGGTTTTCCTGAGCTTGTCGAAGGACAGGCTCAGGGCGAACGGATACCGGTGGAATGAAATGAGCGAGATCACGGTCAGCCCCGAGGTCTTCCTCGCCATGGGCCGCGAGGTGCTGGCGAAGCAGCCGTTTTCGGTGCTGATCGGGGCCGAGCTGGCCGCGCTCTCGTCCGGGCGCTGCGAACTGCATGTGCCGGTGACGGACGCGGTCAAGCAGCAGTTCGGCTTCGTGCACGGTGGTGTGCTCAGCTATGCGGCCGACAACGCGCTGACCTTCGCCGGGGGCACGGCACTGCGCGTGCCGGTGGTCACCTCCGAGTTCAAGATCAACTACCTGCGCCCGGCCCTCGGGGAACGCCTGATCGCGCGCGCCGCGGCCGTGCACACGGGCAAGACGCAGGCGGTCTGCCGCTGCGATGTGTTCGTGCTCAAGGACGGCGAAGAGAAGCTCTGCGCCGTGGCGCAGGGCACCATCGCGGCCCTGCCGACCACGCCGACTGCCTGACGCGGGAGCACCCGGACGTGAAGCACTACCGGATCGGCGCAGGCGCAGGCTACGCCGGGGACCGGATCGATCCGGCCCTGGACCTGGCCGAGCGCGGACAACTCCACGCGCTGGTGTTCGAGTGCCTGGCCGAACGCACCATCGCGCTGGCGCAATTGCGCCGCCGCGCCGACGCTGCCACCGGCTTCGACCCGCTGCTGCAGGCCCGGATGCGCGCGGTGCTGTCGGCCTGCGTGGCGCGGGGCACGACCGTGATCACCAACATGGGCGCGGCCAACCCGCTCGCCGCCGGGCATGCGGTGCTGGCGGTGGCGAAAGAGCTGAAGCTGCGGCGCCTGCGGGTGGCGGTGGTGCTGGGCGACGACGTGCTGGACTGGGTACGGCAGAACGATGTGCCGCTGATCGACAGCGCGGACAGCGTGCGCTCGCTCGACGGGCGCCTGATTTCCGCCAACGCCTATCTCGGCGCCGACGCGCTGCTGCCCGCGCTGGCGGCCCAGGCCGACGTGATCATCACCGGTCGGGTCGCCGATCCTTCGCTGTTTCTCGCGCCGCTGATGCACCACTTCGGCTGGGCTGCAGACGACTGGCCGGTGCTCGGCAGAGGGCTGGCCGTGGGTCACCTGCTGGAGTGCGCGGCCCAGGTCAGCGGCGGCTATCTCGCCGACCCGGGCCGGGTGGAGGTGCCCGATCTGCACCGGGTCGGCTTTCCATTCGCTGAGGTGGACGCCGACGGTGGCACGGTGATCACCAAGCTGCCGGGCACTGGCGGGCGCGTGGATCGGCTGAGCTGCACGGCGCAGCTGCTGTACGAGGTGGAGGACCCATCGGCCTATCTCCAGGCCGACGTGACCGGTGATTTTTCGCAGGTGCGTTTCACGGAATTGGGTGAAGACCGCGTGCGCGTGGAGGGTGCGAGCGGTCGCGCCCGACCGGCGCAGTTCAAGGCCAGTCTCGGTTACGCCGACGGCTTCATCGGCGAAGGCCAGATCTCCTACGCCGGGCCTGGCGCGCGCCAGCGCGGTGAACTCGCGCTGCACATCCTGAGGCAACGGCTGGCCGATGAACGCCTGCGACCGTCGCTTTGCGGTCGCGAGCAGCGGGCCGAACTGGTCGGTGTCAACGCCATGCACGGCGCCACGCTGGGCAGTGATCGAGAGCCCTACGAGGTGCGCGTGCGGCTGGCGGTGCGCTGCGCCACACGGACCGAAGCCGAACGCGTGGGCCAGGAGGTCGAGGCGCTGTACCTCAACGGCCCGGCGGCCGGGGGTGGCGTCACACAGTCGGTGCGCGAGGTGGTCGCGGTCGCGTCGGTGCTGGTGCCGCGCGCGGCGGTGCAGTCGCGGGTCGAGATGCTGGAGTGGAACGCATGACGACACCGCGCCGCATCCTTCAAGACATTGCCCTGGCACGTTCCGGCGACAAGGGCAACCGCGCCACGCTCAGCGTGATTGCGCTGGACCCGTCAGATTTCCCCCTGCTCGAACGGCTGCTGACGACCGAACGCGTGCAGGCGCATTTCGCCGGTGTGGTGCACGGCGGCCTGCAGCGTTTCGTGCTACCACAGCTGGCTGCCGTGCATTTCGTGATGCATGATGCCCTCGCAGGGGGCGTCACGCGTTCGCTGGCGCTCGACGCGCACGGCAAAACGCTGAGCTCGGCGCTGCTGGACCTGCCTTTGCCCGACTGAGTTTTTTTCAACACAAGGAGACATGCGATGCGATCCCTGACCCGAGTCCTGGCGGCTGCCGCCGCCACCCTGGCCTGTACCACCGTGATGGCACAGGGCTACCCCGACAAACCCATCAAGGCCGTGGTGCCGTTTGCTGCGGGCAGCGCCACCGACCAGATCGGGCGCGCATTCGCCCAGAAGATGCAGGAGTCGCTGGGCCAGCCCATCGTCATCGACAACAAGCCCGGCGTGAACGGCATGCTGGGCGCCGACGCGGTGGCCAAGGCGGCGCCCGACGGCTACACCATCCTGATCGGCACCAACAGCACCAACGCGGCCCTGAAAAGCCTGATGAAGCAGCTGCCCTACGACCAGGACAAGGCCTTTGCGCCCGTGGCTTATTTGGGCTCGGTGCCGCTGATCATGGCGGTGCATCCCGACGTGCCGGCCAGGACCCTCAAGGAGTTCGTGGACCTGGCCAAGGCCAAGCCGGGCAGCATCAACTTCGCCAGCGCCAGCACCTCGCAGCTGGTGTCCACCGAGATGCTGGCCGGCATGACGGGGATCCAGCTCACCAACGTGCCGTACAAGAGCGGCCCGGCCGCCATGACCGACCTGATCGGCGGTGTGGTGCAGATGTTCAGCGCCGACTTTGCGGTGATGCTGCCGCAGGTGAGAGCAGGCAAGGTGCGCGGCCTGGCGGTCACCTCGTCCAGGCGCTCCCCCGCAGTGCCGGAACTGCCCACGGTGAACGAGGCGCTCGGTCTGAAAGACTACGAGCTGATCGCCTATTTCGCCATCTTCGCGCCCGCCGGTACGCCGCCCGACGTGATCGCCAAGCTCAACAAGGCGGCCAACGACGCCGCCAACAGCAAGGAAGTGCAGGACAAGTTTGCCGGCATCGGCTTTGCGGTCGAGCCCGGCACCCCGGCCGATCTGGCCCGGCGCAGCGTGACCGAAACCGCCAAGTGGGCCAAGGCGATCCGTGACGCCAAGATCGAGCCGCAATAAGCCGCGAGCCTGCCCATGAGCCTGCGCCCCACGATCGACTTCCTGCTGCACGACTGGCTGGGCGCCGAAGCGCTCAACCAGCGCGCGCGTTTTTCCGACCACAGCCGAGAAACCTTCGACGCCGTGCTCGACACCTGCGAGCGCATCGCGCGCGAGAAGTACGCGCCGTTCAACCGGCTGGTGGACACGCAGGAGCCGCACTTCGACGGCGAGAAAGTGATCCTGCCGCAGGCCACGCACGACGCGCACAAGGCTTACGTGGCGAGCGGCATGCTGAGTGCCGCGCAGGACTATGAGATCGGCGGCATGCAGCTGCCCTACACGGTGGAGGCCGCGGCCAACGCGTTCTTCGCCATGGCCTCGGTCAGCATCGGCAGCGGCATGCTGACCACCGGCAACGCCAACCTGCTGATGAAGCACGGCACCGAGGCACAGCGGCTCGTGTTTGCGCTGAACGAATTCAACGGTCGCTTCTCCGGCACCATGTGCCTGAGCGAACCGCAGGCCGGCTCGTCGCTCAGCGACGTGACCACCCGCGCGGTGCCCGACGGGG
>PNMN01000166.1 GCA_013823655.1 Comamonadaceae bacterium
GACCGCCTCAACATCGCGCTGGCCGGGGGCGGCACCCACCCGTTTCAGCGCTGGTTCGAGCAGCGCATTTTCTCCAAGCCGCGCTTCCAGGAGCTGTCGGGCCTGTACGGCTACCTGGCCAAGCAGTTCACCGTGTTCGGCCAGCATGTGCACGTGGGCTGCAGCTCGGCCGACGAGGCGCTGTTTCTGCTGCATTCGCTCAACCGCTACGTGCCGCACTTCATCGCGCTGTCGGCCTCGTCGCCGTTTTCCCAGGGCGTGGACACGCTGTTCGACTCGGCACGGCTGAACTCGGTGTTTGCGTTTCCGCTCAGTGGCCGTGCGCCCTTCACGCTGCGCTGGGACGAGTTTGCCAACGTCTACTTCACCAAGATGGAGAGCACCGGCGTGGTCAAGTCGATGAAGGACTTTTACTGGGACATCCGGCCCAAGCCGGAGTACGGCACCATCGAGCTGCGGGTCTGCGACACGCCGCTCACGGTGGAGCGCGCCGCCGGGCTGGCGTGTTACCTGCAGTGCCTGTGCCGCCACCTGCTGGAGCGCAACGAGCCGCAGCCCGAAGAAGACGACTACCTCGTCTACACCTACAACCGCTTCCAGGCTTGCCGCTTCGGGCTCGACGGCATGATGGTCAACCCCAAGACGCGCGAGCAGATCAGCATCCGCGAGGACATTCTGGCCACGCTGCGCCTGCTCGGCCCACACGCCGATGCCCTGAATGCGCAGGCCGCGCTGGATGAAATCGAACACACGGCCGCGCGCGATGGCAACCACGCGAGCCACCTGCGAAGGTGCCATGCCGAAAGCGGCAGTGTGCAAGGCGTGGTGGCGGCGGCGGTGCAAGCGTTGCGGTCCTGAGGCGCTGTTTGCACCGGGGTTCTGGCGCCGCACAGCGGGGAAATGCGGGGTGTTTCCCGGTCATCTGAGGGCTTGTCGGGCAACTTCCTACAAGCGCAATGGCGGGGCGCCGACTTAACGTCTTGAAACAAGGTGACTACAGTTTGTGACATCGACAAACACATTGTTTTCACCCCTTTTTCCACAGGACACCGCCATGAACACCCCCAACAGCCGTTTCAACCCCTTTGTTCTGATGCTCGATCCGGAAGCCGTGATCAGCGCCATGGAAAGCAGCCGCAACCTGCGCGGCCTGCGCCAGCGCATTTGCCGCCCGCTGGACAAGCCGCTGATTCCCAAGACCCACAGCATCGACCGCATCGCCCTGCGCGACCACGACGCCGTGATCGATGCCGAAGAGTTCATGGACTCGGGTGTGGAGTACTACGCTGCTGCGCAGCCGGCGCTGCAATCGGCCGTGCACTGATGGCCCACCCCCGCCGCGCTGCGCGCGACCCCCTCAAGGGGGCAACGCGAGCGGCCCGGCAAAGCCGGTTCCGCCGCGTTCGGGAACAGGACACGTGCGCCAGAGAGATGAAGTTGGTCCAGGGCACCGCGGAACCGGCTTTGCCGGGCCGCCAGTGCCGCCCCCTTGAGGGGGTGACGCGCAAAGCGCGGCGCAGGGGTGAACCTATTTCGCGAAGCGTTTTCTCGTGAGTGCCAGCGCCAGCCAGAAGGCGGCCACGGTGTAGACCAGCAACACGGCGGCATGCCGCCAGGGCTGCTCGGGCCACTGGTCCATGAAGAGAGGTCGCACCAGTTCCACCGCGTTGGTCAGCGGCAGCCAGTCCGACAGCAGGCGAACCACCTCGGGCAACTGTTCGCGCGGGAAGAACACCCCGGACAGGAACATCATGGGTGTCAGGAACAGCGTGAAGTAGTAGGTGAAGAAGTCATAGCCCTGGGCCAGGGCGTTGAACACCAGGGCGATGCACGAAAACGTGATGCCCACCCCCAGCAGCACCGGCCAGGCCAGCAGCAGCTTGGGTGAATGGCTGATGCCCAGCGCGAGCATCACGACCATGATGGCGGTGACCGAGAACAGCGCCTTGAATGCCGCCCACAACATCTCGGCCAGCACCACGTCGTCCAGGCTCACCGGTGCGTTCATGATGCCGTCCCAGGTTTTCTGCACGTGCATGCGCGAGAACGCCGAGTACAGCGCCTCGAAACTGGCCGCGTTCATGGCGCTCATGCAGATGCTGCCGCTGGCCAGGAACAGGATGTAGGGCACCGCCACGCTGCCCTGCGGCGTGGCCAGAGTGACCTGCCCGACCAGCGCGCCCATGCCGTAGCCAAACGCGACCAGCCACATCAGCGGCTCGGCGATGTTGCCCACCAGGCTGGGCACGGCGAGCTTTTTCCAGACCAGCAGGTTGCGCAGAAAGACCGGCCACCAGCGGCGGGACAGACGCGGTGGCGTCCAGTGTGAGGTCGCAGGGGGGGACGTTGTTGTATTCATGTCATCCATCCTCCCGGATCTGACGCCCGGTCAATTTGAGAAACAGATCTTCCAGGTTGGCCGGCCGGTGCAGCGTGCGCAACTGGGGGTGTGCGCCCAGCGCGGCCAGCAGCGGCATGGCCTGCGCGGTGTAGAAAAACACCGTCTCGCCGCTCACCTCCACGCGCGCGGCGAGCGCGCGCAGCGCGGCGTGTTCGTCGGTCTGCGCCAGCGCCAGCGCGCCGCTGCCGTACACCTCCACCACATCGGGCTCCAGGTGCTGCGCGATCAGTTCGCGCGGACGGCCTTCGGCGATTCGGCGGCCGTGGTCCAGCACCAGCAGCCGCGAACACAGGCGCTCGGCCTCGTCCATGAAGTGCGTGGTGAGCAGAATGCTCTTGCCCTGCTGCAGCAGCAGTTGCAGCCGCTCCCACATCAGGTGGCGCGCCTGCGGGTCCAGCCCGGTGGTGGGTTCGTCCAGCATCAGCAGCTGCGGGTCGTTCACCAGCGCGCGCGCCAGGCTCAGGCGCCGTTTCATGCCGCCCGAGAGTTCACCGGGCTTGGCGCTGGCCTTGTGCGACAGCGCGGCGAACTCCAGCAACGGCGGGATGCGCGGGCGCATCTGTGCCGCGCTCATGCCGAAGTAGCGGCCATACACCAGCAGGTTCTCGGCGCAGCTGAAGTCCGGGTCCAGCGTGTCCATCTGGCTCACCACGCCCAGCCGCGCCTTGATGGCCAGCGCGTCGCGCGGCATGTCCAGGCCAAAGGCGGTGATGCGCCCGGCGTCGGGCGTGCTCAGCCCCAGGCACATGCGGATGGTGGTGGTCTTGCCGGCGCCGTTGGGGCCGATCACGCCCAGGCACTCGCCGGGGGCGATGGTGAACGACAGGTCGTCCACCACGGTGGCGGTGCCGTAGCGTTTGACCAGGTGCCGGGCTTCGAACAGGGGCGTGTCCATGGGCGCTGATTGTGCCCGGCTGCACAACCGCAGGTCCGGTTTCTGCAGGTCCGGTTTCTCTGGCCAATAACGCCCCTACATACAATGTGTCGAATCTCATTGACCGACCTCTTTGCCGCCGCTGGCGAGCCCCCGACGTGTCCCTATCTCCCGCCGTGTTTCTTCAGTACCTGCTGCCCAAACAGGCCCTCACCGAACTGGCCGGGCGTCTTGCCCGATGGCAGGGCGGGCCTGTCACCCACCGGCTGATTCGCTGGTTCGTCGGGCGTTACGGTGTGAACATGGCCGAGGCGGCCAACGCCGACATCGGCAGCTACCGCAGCTTCAACGAATTCTTCACCCGCCCGCTCAAGCCCGGGGTGCGCCCGCTCGCGAACGCGGCCTTCGTCTGCCCGGTGGACGGCGCCATCAGCCAGTGCGGTGCGATCAGGGGCGACCAGATTTTTCAGGCCAAAGGCCACAGCTACAGCACCCAGGCGCTGGTGGGGGGTGATGCGGCACTGGCCGCGCAGTTCACCGACGGCGCCTTCGCCACCATCTACCTCAGTCCCAAGGACTACCACCGCATCCACATGCCCGCCGCAGCGCGCCTGCGCCGCATGATCCATGTGCCGGGCGAGCTGTTTTCGGTCAACCCGGCCACGGCGCAGGGCGTGAGCGGCCTGTTCGCGCGCAACGAGCGCGTGGTCTGTGTGTTCGACATGCCGTGTGGACCCGGCGGCGAGATACGCCCCTTCGTGCAGGTGCTGGTGGGCGCCACCATCGTGGGCAGCATGGCCACCGTGTGGCACGGTGTGGTGAACCCGCCGCGCCCGGGCACGGTGCGCGACTGGCGCTACGACGACCAGCGCGTGCTGCTCGAGCGCGGCGAAGAAATGGGCAGTTTCCTGCTCGGCTCCACCGTGGTGCTGCTCTGGCCGAAAGACACCATCGCCTTCAACCCGGCCTGGGCGCCTGCCAGGGGCGTGCGCATGGGCGAGGCGATGGGCGAGGCGATGGGCGAGGCGATGGGCGAGGCAGGCTGAATCAGCGCTGTCCCCGCCAGGCCCCTGGCGCCATGCCGGTCCAGCCTTTGAACGCACGGATGAAGCTTTTCTCGTTCTGAAAGCCCACCGCCTCGGCCACCTGTTTGAGCGGTTTGGAGGTGCGCTGCAGCAGCGCCATGGCGCGTTCGCGCCGCACCCCGTCTTTCAGCGCCTGCAGCGTGGCGCCTTCTTCTTTCAGTTGCCGGTGCAGGGTGCGCGCCGAGGTGTTGAGCAGGCTGGCCAAGTCGTCCGCGTTGTGCGCGTCCAGCGGCTGGGTCATGAGCACCTGGCGCACGCGCTGCACCAGCAGGCGGTCGCGCCGGTAGGGGCGCACCTGGATCGGCAGGGCGCGCTGCAGCATCTGGTTCATGGCCGCCTCGTCGCGCTTAAGGGGCAGGGCGAGGTAACGCGCGTCGAAGCGGATGCTGGCTTCATCGGCGTCAAACGCGGTGGGGCCGTCGAACAGCACGCGGTAGGCCTGGGCGTGTGCTGGCGCCGGAAACGGAAAACCCGCGCCCAGCAGCGGGATGCGCGAATCCACCAGCCAGCAGGCCAGGCCATGCACGTTGCGCAGCACCGACACGCTGCCGAATTCGCGCAGGCTGCCGTCGCCGCCGAGTGGCCGGTGTTCGGTCAGGGTGATGCGCGTTTCGTCGCCCTGCGTGGTCACCGCGAGCGTGATGTCGGGCGTGAGCAGGCCGTGGTGGCGGCACCAGCGTTTGAGCGCCACGCCCAGCGTGGGGGCCGAGAGCGAGGCGCGCGCCAGCAGACCGTAGCTGCCCCAGGGCAGGGGCCGGGCGAACCAGCCCAGGGCCTCGTCGTCCAGCGCCTGCATGGCGGCGGCGGACAGGGCTTCCATCTGCGCGGCGGTGATGTGGCTGCCGTTCTGGCGCAGGGTGGATGGCGGAATTTGTGCCGCTTGCAGGGCCGCCGCAGGCGCCAGGCCACGGGCCGCAAACGCCTGCACGATGGCCTGCACAAACGCCATCGGCGTGGCGGCCACGCCGTGCAGCAGGGCGGCTTCGGTGGATGCGGGTGGCGTGGACCGGACGGGCATGGGCCAGTGTCTCAAACAGTGGCGTGATTTGCAACCTTGCCGTCGAGCCGGGTGGGCGCTGTCGGCCTATGCTTGCCGCTGCCCGCGCAGATTTTTTTGCCCCCACAGGAAAGCCGCCATGCCCGCTCTGGAAACCCAGCTCAACGTCCGCACCCAAGATTTCCAGGCCAACGCCGCCGCCATGCGCGCGGTGGTGGACGACCTGAAGGCACAGGTTGAAAAAGCCACGCTCGGCGGCGGTGACGCGGCGCGCGCCAAGCACACCGCGCGCGGCAAGCTGCTGCCGCGCGACCGGGTGCAGATGCTGCTGGACCCGGGCACGCCGTTCCTCGAATTGAGCCCGCTGGCGGCGATGGGCATGTACCCGGACCGCGATGGCAGCGACAGCGCGCCCTGCGCCGGTGTCATCGCGGGCGTCGGCCGCGTCAGCGGCGTGGACTGCATGATCGTCTGCAACGACGCCACGGTGAAGGGCGGCACTTACTACCCGCTGACCGTCAAGAAACACCTGCGCGCGCAGGAAGTGGCGCAGCAGAACCGGCTGCCCTGCATCTACCTGGTGGACTCGGGTGGCGCCAACCTGCCGAACCAGGACGAGGTGTTCCCCGACCGCGACCACTTCGGCCGCATCTTCTTCAACCAGGCCAACATGAGCGCGCAGGGCATCGCGCAGATCGCGGTCGTCATGGGCTCGTGCACGGCGGGCGGCGCCTACGTGCCGGCCATGAGCGACGAGACCATCATCGTCAAGAACCAGGGCACCATCTTCCTGGGCGGCCCGCCGCTGGTGAAGGCCGCCACCGGCGAGGTGGTCACCGCCGAAGACCTGGGCGGTGGCGACGTGCACACGCGCCTGAGCGGCGTGGCGGACCACCTGGCGCAGAACGACCTGCACGCCATCGCGCTGGCGCGCCAGGCGGTGAAGAACCTGAATGCCCGCAAGCTGCCGCCGATTGCGACCATAGCCCCGGTGGCGCCGCTGTACCCGGCCGAAGAGCTGTACGGCGTGATCCCGACCGACACCCGCAAGCCTTTCGACGTGCGCGAAATCATCGCGCGCATCGTCGACGGCTCCGAGTTCGACGAGTTCAAGTCGCGCTTCGGCACCACCCTGGTCTGCGGCTTCGCGCGCATCGAAGGCATGCCGGTCGGCATCATCGCCAACAACGGTATCCTGTTCAGCGAATCGGCGCTCAAGGGCGCGCACTTCATCGAACTGTGCTGCCAGCGCAAGACGCCGCTGGTGTTTCTGCAGAACATCACCGGCTTCATGGTCGGCCGCAAGGTCGAAAACGAAGGCATCGCCCGCAACGGCGCCAAGATGGTGACGGCCGTGGCCACCGCTGCAGTGCCGAAGTTCACCGTCATCATCGGCGGCAGCTTCGGCGCCGGCAACTACGGCATGTGCGGCCGCGCCTACAGCCCGCGCTTCCTCTGGATGTGGCCGAACGCGCGCATCAGCGTGATGGGTGGCGA
>PNMN01000167.1 GCA_013823655.1 Comamonadaceae bacterium
GAACATCGACCTCGACATCCCCAAGCACGCGCTGGTGGTGATCACCGGGCTGTCGGGTTCGGGAAAGTCCAGTCTGGCCTTCGACACGCTGTACGCCGAAGGCCAGCGCCGTTATGTGGAAAGCCTCTCGGCCTACGCGCGCCAGTTCCTGCAGCTGATGGACAAACCCGACGTGGACCTGATCGAAGGCCTGTCGCCCGCCATCGCCATCGAGCAGAAGGCCACCAGCCACAACCCGCGTTCCACCGTGGGCACGGTGACCGAGATCCACGACTACCTGCGCCTCTTGTACGCCCGCGCCGGCACGCCGTATTGCCCGGAGCACGACCTGCCGCTGGCATCACAAAGCGTGGCGCAGATGGTGGACACCGTGCTGGCCTTGCCCGAGGGCAGCAAGCTGATGATCCTGGCGCCGGTGGCGCGTGAGAAGAAGGGTGAGTTCGCCGAGCTGTTCGCCGACATGCAGGCCCAGGGCTATGTGCGCTTTCGTATCGGCGCAGCGGTGGTGGAGGCCGAAGCCTTGCCGATGCTGAAGAAGACTGAGAAGCACAACATCGACGTCGTGATCGACCGCATCAAGGTGCGCTCGGCAGACGAAGAAGGTGCCCATCCACAACGCCAAAGAATCGCCGAGAGCTTTGAAGCCGCGCTGCGCCTGGCCGAAGGCCGCGCCCTCACGGTGGACATGGACAGCGGCGCCGAGCTGGCCTTCTCGGCCAAGTTCGCCTGCCCGGTCTGCAACCACACCGTGGGCGAGCTGGAGCCGCGCCTGTTCTCGTTCAACTCGCCCATGGGCGCCTGCCCGGCCTGCGACGGCCTGGGTCACACCGAGGTGTTCGACCCCGAGCGCGTGGTCGCCTTCCCCACGCTGAGCCTGGCCAGCGGCGCCATCAAGGGCTGGGACCGGCGCAACGGCTACTACTTCGCCATGATCGAGAGCCTCGCGGCGCACTACCAGTTTGACGCCGAAGCGGCCTGGGAGTCGCTGCCCGAGGCGGTGCAGCAAGTGCTGCTGTACGGCTCGGGCATTCAGGAGATCAAGTTCAGCTACGCGCTCGAGTCGGGCGAACGCGCGGGCAAGAAAATCAGCAAAAAACACCCCTTCGAAGGCATCATCCGCAACTTCGAACGCCGCTACCGCGAGACCGATTCACCCCATGTGCGTGAAGAACTCGCCCGCTACCGCGCCACCCAGCCCTGCCCTGAATGCGGCGGCACGCGGCTGCGCAAGGAAGCGCGCCACGTCTTTGTGGGCGAGGGCGAGCACAAGCAGCCCATTTACAAGATCAGCCACATCACGCTCGGTGAATCGCTGGCCTACTTCAGCGCGCTGCACCTGCCCGGTGCCAAGGGCGACATCGCTGCGCGGGTGATCAACGAGATTCGCCAGCGCCTGAAGTTTTTGAACGACGTGGGCCTGAACTACCTGAGCCTGGACCGCAGCGCCGACACGCTGAGTGGGGGCGAGGCGCAGCGCATCCGGCTGGCGAGCCAGATCGGCAGCGGCCTCACGGGCGTGATGTACGTGCTCGACGAGCCCAGCATCGGCCTGCACCAGCGCGACAACGACCGACTCATCACCACCCTGCAGCACCTGCGCAACCTGGGCAACACGGTGCTGGTGGTGGAGCACGACGAGGACATGATCCGCTGTGCCGACCACGTGATCGACATGGGCCCGGGCGCGGGTGTGCACGGCGGCCATGTGATGGCGCAAGGCAGCTGCGCGCAGGTGATGGCCACGCCCGGCTCGCTCACCGGCCAGTACCTCAGCGGCGCGCGCGCCATCGCGGTGCCAGCGCGGCGCACAGCCTGGCTGCCGGTGACCAGACCCGAGGTGAAGGCGGTCCCGCTCAAGTCGAAGTTTCCGATGAGCCCGGCCGCCGAGCGCCGGGCCGAACGGCAGGCCGCCCACGAGGCCTCGCTGGGCGAGCTGCAGGAAATCCGCGTGGTCAACGCCACCGGCCACAACCTCAAAGGCGTGAGCGTGGCCTTCCCCGTCGGTCTGCTCACCTGCGTGACCGGCGTCTCGGGCTCCGGCAAATCGACCCTGGTGAACGACACGCTGTACGCGGCGGTGTCGCGCACGCTCTACCGCTCGCACGACGAGCCGGCCGAACACGAGGCCATCGAAGGCATCGAGCATTTCGACAAAGTCATCAACGTCGACCAATCGCCCATCGGCCGCACGCCGCGCAGCAACCCGGCCACCTACACGGGGCTGTTCACCGGCATCCGCGAGCTGATGGCCGAGATGCCGACCGCGCGCGAGCGCGGCTACGGCCCGGGCCGTTTCAGTTTCAACGTCGCCGGTGGCCGCTGCGAGGCCTGCCAGGGCGACGGTGTGGTCAAAGTGGAGATGCACTTCCTGCCCGACGTCTACGTGCCCTGCGAGGTCTGCCACGGCCAGCGCTACAACCGCGAAACGCTCGATGTGCAGTACAAAGGCAGGAACATCGCGCAGATCCTGGACATGACGGTGGAGCAGGCGCACGCCTTCTTTGGCGCCGTGCCCACGCTGCACCGCAAACTGCAGACCCTGATGGACGTGGGCCTGACCTACATCCAGCTCGGCCAGAGCGCAACCACGCTCTCCGGCGGCGAGGCGCAGCGCGTCAAGCTCGCGCTGGAACTGAGCAAACGCGACACCGGTCGCACGCTCTACATCCTGGACGAGCCCACCACCGGCCTGCACTTCGCCGACATCGAGCTGCTGCTCAAGGTGCTGCACCAGCTGCGCGACGCGGGCAACACCATCGTGGTCATCGAACACAACCTGGATGTGATCAAAACCGCCGACTGGCTGATCGACATGGGTCCCGAAGGCGGCTCGGGCGGCGGCAGCGTGGTGGGCGTGGGCACACCGGAAGACATCGCCGCCAACAGCGCGAGCCACACCGGCCGGTACCTGGCGCGCCTGCTGGGGCGCTGACTCAGCGCGTGGCTGAGAACTGCTGCGCCACCGCCTCCAGCGAGTTTTGCACGCGCTGCACCATGGGAGAAGTGCCCGCAGCGGAAAGCACCAACTCGTGGGTCGCGCGGGTCATGCCCACATAGATCAGGCGCAGAGCCTCTTCCAGTGTTTCGTCGGCCCGGGGCATGGCATCCAGACCGGTCAGCACCACCAGCGGAAACTCCAGGCCCTTGGCGCTGTGCAGGGTGATCAGCTTGACGCTCGCATGTTGCCAGTCCAGTGACTTGGTTTCACCCATCGACTGAACCGCCACCCCTTGTCGGCGCAGCATGGCGGCGCACACCGCCATGCGTTCACGGGTGCGAAACAGCACCGCCACGTCTCCTGGAGCGCGTCCGGCTGCAACAGCCAGCGCGATCCGTTCAGCGATCAACTCCGCCTCTTCGCGTGCGTGCTGCGCCCGAAGCAACACAGGGACCGGCCCCCGCCGTCCAGCCGAGGCGGGCAGCACCGACTGCACGGCTTCATCGGTTTCCGAGCGATCTGCCAGCAGCCCTTGGGCGCAGTGCATGGCCAGCGCCAGCACCTCCGCCGTGTTGCGGTAATTCAGCTTCAGCACGTGGGAGCGACCTACCGCCTGGATGCCCACACTGGCGAAGTTGAACTTGCGCCGCTTCTTCTGGTAAATCGACTGCGCGTCGTCGTACAGCACCAGCAGCGCGTTGGTGGCAGGCGTCACCATCTGTGCCGCCATCTGCAGCCAGGCGTCCTCGAAATCGTGTGCTTCGTCGATCAGCAGCGCCGTGTACTGCCCGCCGGGGACCAGGCCGGTTTCCATGGCACGGCTCACCGTCTGCGTGAGTGCCTCGTAATAGGCGTCGCCAGCAAACCCCGTGGGCACGTCCAGCTGGTAGGCCCTCACCATGTCCTGGCACCAGCTGTGAAATGTGCGAACCACCACACGCTCGTCCACCCCGCGTGCGCGCAGCAGGTCTTCAATGCGCTGCGACAGCGCCCGGTTGAAACACAACACCAGGATCGGCTGATCGGCCCGCGCTGCGGCTGCGAGCTGCTGCGCGCGGAACACCAGAATCATCGTCTTGCCCGAGCCGGCCGCGCCATGGATCACCCGGTGCCCTTCCCCCAGGGTGCGAGCCGCCTGCTCCTGCTGCAAGTCCATCACCTGCATCAGGTCGGGCAGGGCCAGGGCGGGCGATGCCTCGCCATCTTCGAGCAAAGGCAACTGCTGCACCCGAATTTCCGGAAACAGATGCCAGCGGATGCGGTCACGCTGTGGCAGCGTCAGCGTGTGTGGGTAACTCACGGTGAACATGCCCCACAGCCGCTCCTGAAAGGCGGCAGCGTCCATTTTGTCGTCCAGATCGTCCTTCATCAGCACCTGGTGTTCGGGAAACAGGCGGTGGAACTCCAGCCCCGCGACGTCTTTCCCGGCGAGGCCCGAAAACACCGCGCCCCAGCCATAAGGAAACAACAGCTTGCCCTTGAACGGTCCGTCGCCATGCACCAGCAATGGGTCCAGCGCCATCAGGTTCGCCAGTTCCATGGTGTAGTCGCGCGCCTGGCGCAGCGGGTTGGCCTCGGTGATCAGGCCGCGCTCGGTATTCAGTTCCACGCTGTCCCGGTTCGCCTTGGCCAGCGTCGAACACTTCCAGTGTTTCACCTCCAGAATCAGGATGCCCTGACGCGGGCTCAGCACCACGAAGTCGGGTTGCCGAGCCTTCGGCCCCAGTGGCACGTTGTGCCAGACCATGTGGTCGTCCGACAAACAGCGTTTGAGCTGGTGCAACACGCTGCGCTCGCCCGCGTTGTCGCAGCGCCTGTCGATGTTCGTCAGCCCTTGAGGAAAGATCGCCATGTGATGTCTCAATCCCGATGTCTCAATCCCGGTCCAGCAACAGCGCGTTCAACCGATGCCCTGCTCAAGGCACTCGCTCACCAAGCCAGGTGTCACGCCGTCGCCCGTGCAATCGTTGGCGTTGCACCTGGACTTTCAGCACAAGCCCCAGGCAGCACAGCCAGATGATGACAGTCGGCAGGCATGGCGGTGCGCGCTACCGCCTCATTAGTCTTTTCCAAACGAGGTATGAGCCTGGAGAAGGTTGACCTCGGGGACGCGCGGAGCGTCGATCCGTTGTAGATGAAGCGCAGTGTATTGGCTTGGTCTGATATCTCAATCCCAGGCCGCCGCAGGCGCCCCCCCTTCTTGGGCCGGGTGATTCGACTCAAGCCGTCCGAGAGGGTACGCGCCTGAACAGTGCTTGACGCGCTTCGTTGAGTTCTTCGGCCGCTTGCACGTCGGTCAGCGCGGTGGCCAGATCACGCAAGTGTTCCAGCGTGATGCCCTCGCGCAGACCCTGGTTCTTCTCGGGCAGGCTCGCGAGCTTGTCCAGTGGCGTCATCGCGTCTTGCGACCGATAGATGCGCTTGATTCGCCCGGGCTTCTTGGGGTCGGGCTTGTCGGTGGAGAACAGGCTCGGGCGGTGGAAGTTCAGAAACGGGTTGAGGTACTCCACGCAGTAGGTGTTGAAGTGCGTGGCGTGGCGCTGCGGGATGTGGCTGTAGCCAAACTCCTTGCGCACCACCGCGCCGTTCTTGGTCTGCGCCAGACCGTTGTCGTTGCTGCGCCGGGGGCGACTGCGGGTGAACTCGACCTTGAGCTTGTCGAGCAGTTTGGCCACCCGGTGGTTGACGTACTCGCTGCCGTTGTCCGCATGGAAGCCCAGAATTTCGAAGGGGAACTGGGCCAGCATCTGCTCAATGACGGGCAGCAAGTGGGCTTCGGAGATGGTCTGCACCGTAGCCACCACCTGCCACTGGGTGACGCAGTCCACGGCGTTGATGTGGTACAGACCCTTGATGCCATCGTGGTCGCCCTGGTGCACGCTGTCGATGCGGATGAAGCCCGCGCGGCCTTCTGGCGCAGGGGCGCGGCGCACGCCGATGTCCACCCGCTTGGTCGGCCGGGTCTTGTTCTGCACCACGCGCTGCTCCCGGTAGCCCACACTGCGGCGCAGGTTGTACAGGTGGGCCACGGAAATGTCGCCCAGCCGCTCAAAGCCTGGCACCTTGAACACATCGCGCTGGCGCCGCAGCACGCACGCCGTGGCCGGGCCCGAGAGTGTGCCCATCGCCCGATCCACCTCGGCCAGCAAGGCCACGTCGGCGGCCGTGTAGCGGCGCGCAAACGCATGCACCGGGCGGCGGTAGTTCTTCACCAAGGGCTTGCAGGCCACCCAGCGCGCAACCAGTCGTGTCACCTGTGCCCGGCTATAGCCGCTCAGATGCTGTAGGTAAGCCAGCACGGCGCCCTTGTCGGCACGGCCCAACTGCCGGTAGCCAAAGCGTCGCAGCACCTGGGCTATCCACGCATATCGGCCCTCATCATCCTGGGCGCTGCGGAATTCCAGCGCCTGCGTGCCTGCCACGACCTGGCGCACCTGCTCCAGCGTGCGTACCTGTGCCTCGTTCATGTCGATCACCATCGATTCGATGATCGCCACCCCGCGCCAGCCTGCCCTCTGCAGGCCGCCACCCCCTCAGCTTCAAACCCCTCCCAGGCTCATTCCTCGCTGGAATCTCGCCCTGCGCTTCAGGCTCATACCTCGTTGGACAAGACTTCATTTTGACAGTGCTGCAAAATCTGTTGTATACTGCAAGGCTTCGCTGATCACGGCGTCGCTTCACGGCGAGGCAAGCGGTGGAGCAAACAGTGTTTGGTGGGGCTCAAGGGGGTTGCAAAGCTCCGGGCGGTTCAGGATAGGTCGGTAAAACCCCGAAATATTTTGACGGT
>PNMN01000168.1 GCA_013823655.1 Comamonadaceae bacterium
GGCGGCGCCACCAGCACCAGCGGGTTGTCGGCAAAGTCCTCGCAGACCACGTCCATGTTCTCGGGCGGCTGACCCATGATGTAGAGGTCGTCCTGGTTGCTGGCGAGCCGTTGCAACAGGTTCTCGCGGTTGCCCACCACCATCGCCACTTCGATCCCCGGGCGGGCCGCACAAAACCCCCCCAGCAGCTTGGGCACGGTGTACTTCACCGTGGTCAGGATGGCCAGCTTCAGGCTGCCCTTTTCCACACCCTGCAGGGCCGCCAGGTCTTGCGACAGGCGCTCCATGCGCGATTCGATGTCGGCGCAGGCGTCGGCCAGGGTCTGACCGGTGGCGGTCAGATAAATCTTCTTGCCCAGCTGCTCAAACAGCGGCTGCCCGACCGTCTCGGACAGTTGCTTGACCTGCAAGGACAGGGTGGGCGGCGAGAGGTGCAGTTCTTCGGCCGCGCGCGCAAAGCTGTTGTGGCGCGCCACGGCCAGAAAGATGCGCAACTGATGCAGGGTGGCGTGGCGCAGGCTCATGATTTACTTTCGTAAAAGATAACGATGTAAACATTTTACTTTTACTTATCTTGTGGGCTGTCCACAATCCGCACCAGTTCAGCGCACATCCACCCCAAAAATGGGCCGCACTGGGCGCCCCATTTGCAACCCATCAGTTTTCAACGAGGAGCGAACATGGCTGTCAAGACTTACAACGCCGGCGTGAAGGAATACCGCCAGACCTACTGGATGCCCGAGTACACCCCCCTGGACACCGACATCCTGGCGGTGTTCAAGATCACGCCGCAGCCTGGCGTGGATCGGGAAGAGGTGGCGGCCGCCGTGGCGGCGGAGTCGTCCACCGGCACCTGGACCACGGTGTGGACCGACCTGCTGACCGACATGGACTACTACAAGGGCCGCGCCTACCGCATCGAAGACGTGCCGGGCGACGACACCTGTTTCTACGCCTTCGTGGCGTATCCCATCGACCTGTTCGAAGAAGGTTCGGTGGTCAACGTGTTCACCTCGCTGGTGGGCAACGTGTTTGGATTCAAGGCGCTGCGTGCCTTGCGTCTGGAGGATGTGCGCTTCCCCATTGCCTACATCAAGACCTGCGGCGGCCCGCCCCTGGGCATTCAGGTCGAGCGCGACATCATGAACAAGTACGGTCGCCCGCTGCTGGGTTGCACCATCAAGCCCAAGCTGGGTCTGTCGGCCAAGAACTACGGTCGCGCCGTGTACGAGTGCCTGCGCGGCGGCCTGGACTTCACCAAGGACGACGAAAACATCACCAGCCAGCCGTTCATGCGCTGGCGCCAGCGCTTTGACTTCGTGCAGGAAGCCACCCTGAAGGCCGAGCGCGAGACCGGCGAGCGCAAGGGCCATTACCTGAACGTGACCGCCCCCACGCCCGAAGAGATGTACCGCCGCGCCGAGTACGCCAAAGAGATCGGTGCGCCGATCATCATGCACGACTACATCACCGGTGGCTTCTGTGCCAACACCGGCCTGGCCAACTGGTGCCGCGAGAACGGCATGCTGCTGCACATCCACCGCGCCATGCACGCCGTGATCGACCGCAACCCGCACCACGGCATCCACTTCCGCGTGCTGACCAAGATCCTGCGCTTGTCGGGCGGCGACCACCTGCACACCGGCACCGTGGTGGGCAAGCTCGAAGGTGACCGCAATTCCACCCTGGGCTGGATCGACCTGCTGCGCGAATCCTTCATTCCCGAAGACCGCTCGCGCGGCATCTTCTTTGATCAGGACTGGGGTTCTTTGCCTGGCGCCTTCGCGGTGGCCTCTGGTGGCATTCACGTCTGGCACATGCCGGCGCTGGTCAGCATCTTCGGTGACGACTCGGTGCTGCAGTTTGGTGGTGGCACGCTGGGCCACCCCTGGGGCAACGCGGCCGGCGCCTGCGCCAACCGCGTGGCGCTGGAAGCCTGTGTGCAGGCCCGCAACGAAGGCCGACCGCTGGAAAAAGAGGGCAAGGACATCTTGAGCGCTGCCGCAGCGCACTCGCCCGAACTCAAGATCGCCATGGAAACCTGGAAAGAAATCAAGTTCGAGTTCGACACCGTGGACAAGCTCGACATCGCCCACAAGTGAGCGGCAGATCCGCGTCCGGCCCCACCCCTCATCCCCTCTGAAAGGAACTGACATGGCTGTCCAAGTCTACAAATCGACCCAGAAGTACGAGACCTTTTCTTACCTGCCGCCCATGACGGCCGAGCAGGTCCGTCGGCAGATCGCCTACTCCATCGCACAGGGCTGGAACCCGGCGGTGGAGCACACCGAAAAGGGCACCGCTGCCACCAGCAACTTTTGGTACATGTGGAAGCTGCCGCTGTTTGGCGAGCAGTCGGTGGATGCGGTCCTGGCCGAAGTGGAGAGCTGCCACCGCGAGTTCCCCAACCACCTGGTGCGTGTGATTGCCTATGACAACTACTCGCAGAGTCAGGGCATGTCGTTCGTCGTCTATCGCTGAAAAAACGGCTGCGGTCGCTGGCCGCAGCCAACACCCGCACCGCTCCCCATTGCAAGAGGTTTGACATGACAACAGTTGGCACAGGCGCAGCTCAGGTGACGCTTTCAGGTCGCGAATTGGCCCTGCAGCGGCGCCAGGCCATGGCTTTGCGCGGCAAAGCGGGTGTGATCAAGTCGACATCCGCGCAGTCGGGCGCAGCCGTGGCGCTCAGGCCTGCGATGGCGCTGGCCAGGCCGACGGGACCGACCACTCCTGCAACGGTGGCCGCAGACTGCGGTTGTGGCTGCAAGGGTGCGGGCTGTGCGACGGCTTCAGACGCGCCCGCTGCACTGAGCGTTTCCAGTGTGTCGCGTGTTGAAGGTGTGCCAGTGATCGACCTGGGTTCAACCCGCGCGCTGGCACGTGCCCGCCGTGTGGCCTTGGCCACCGATGGCAAAAAGGCCATGCTGCGCGTGGCGCAGGCCACCCGGCTGGCCGCCGTGCTGCCCCAGCAGGACTGGCAGCAGGCGATTGAAAAAGGCGCCTCGGGTCGCGAGGTGGCCAAACAGCGCCGCCTGGTGCGTGCGCTGGTCGGTCGCGCAGAAGCATCTTCGGCCGCACCGCGTCCGAACGGTCGCATGCGGGCCAAAAATGAAACGGCGGCTGCGCCGCCCAAGGTGGCCATCGGTCACACGCTGTCCGGGCAGTCCGTCAGCGGAACCCCGGTCGATGGCAGCCGCAAAGTGACCGGCAACGAAGCGGGTGCCTGCAAAAGCGTCACCGGCACCGAATACCTGAGTCTGGAGCAGTTCAGCTCGGTGTGTGGCACGCGGCCTGCGCCCGGTCCGCGCAAGGTCAGCGTCATGTCATCGCAAGGCGGGCAGGCGGTTTCGGGTGTCGAAGTCGGGCGCTCCGTCAAGGTCACGGGCAATGAGAGCGGGGCCGCGCGCCAGTTGACCGGCAGCCAGTACTTCAATGCCACCGACTTCGGTCAGCCAGCAGGTCGCGAGGCGCCTCCGAAGGTCGCCACGGTGCAGACCCTGGCGGGCAGCACGGTCACCGGGACGGAAGTGGGTCTGAGCCCCAAAGTGACCGGCGACGAGCGCGGCGGATGCCGTGCCGTCACCGGCACCGAGTACATCAGTGCCCACCAGCAGGCGGCGGTGTGTGCCAGCACCGAGCCGGTGCAGCCGGTGCGCAAGGTCGGGCAGGACCCGACCTGGAACAACCAGACCATCACTGGCGCCCGCGTGGGACGTTCCCAATCAGTGACCGGCGATGAACACGGGAGCTGCGCACCGATCAGCGGCACGTCCTACATCGGTCGCCAGCAGTACCAGGACTTTTGCGAACCCGCGCAGCGGGATTCCCAGCAGGCGCTCAGCCGCCGCGAGGCGCTGATTTCGGCCGCCACCGTGACGGGGGACCGTCCGGGAGCCGGTGGCAGCGCGATGACGGGTGACCAGCGGGGTGCCTGCGGCCCCATCAGTGGAACGCCTTATCTGGGGCCCGACAACATGCCCAGGCAGTGTGGCACCAGCGCACGTTTTGTGGCCCCTGAGCGGGTGCAGGGTGCGGCCACGCCAGCCGCCTCGGCCAAGGACTTCAGCATTCGACCGCCGTCGCGCCAGGCGCATGAGCGGGCTTCGGACGCGGTCACGGGTTCGGCGTTCAGCGGCCAGCGCATCACCGGTGCGGTCAACAAGGGTGGTGGTCTCATCACCGGCACGCCGGAGTTTCGCCACCGCGAGAGCGTGCCCTCGGCAGCGCCCCAGCGGGAAGCGGCCAGCGCTGCGACCAAGCTCACCGGTGAAGGCAGCCAGTCGGGTGCCCGCATCAGTGGATCGGCCTGGCAGACTTCCGCTCGGGTGACCGGGACCGAGGGCACTTCATCACTGGCACGCAACCCTTCCCAGCGTGGTGAAGGGCGCGGCGTGGGCATGACGGCGCTCCAGTTCCGCAAGGCCGAGCGCGTCGAGCAGCCCCAGAGCCGGGTCACCGGTTCCTCCGGCAACACCGCCAAAGGCGCGGCCGTGACCCTCTCGGGTGGCGCGCGCGGCTGAGCACACTCGCTCCAAGGACGCCACGGTGAACACGCTCAAACGCCTTGCCGCCATGCGCTCGGTTGCAGGCCTGCGCCAGCCGCAGGAGCTGGACAACCCGGCCTGTGTCGTGGGTTCCAGCCAGCGCTGCGAGCACGCGCTGGTGGACCAGGAGCTCAACCAGCGTCTGTATGCCTACGAGCAGCGGGTGCGTGGGCGCTTCGCCCCCATTGTCGGCTTGCTCAAGACCTTGTCCGCGCTGCAGCACGAGCTGGATTTCGTGGCGCGCGCCCAGCAGCTGGCGCAGGCCCAGCTGGGTTATGCGCTGCCGGAGCGGCTGTTGAGCGACGCCTGGATCAGCGGTCTGGATCTGCCCGCCCTGCATGCGCACTGCATTTTTTGCAGTTTCAAGGCCTGCATTGAAGGCGCTGCGAGCGACCAGGCGCCCTGGCTGGAGCGCATGGTGATCGACGCGGCGTTCCTGCGTTCGTGCGGCTACCACACGGTGGACGTCAGTCCCTGTGCCGATGGCCGCCTGCAAGGCCTGCTGCCGTTCGTGTTTCGCATGGCACCGAACGACGCGGTCACTGTCAAGGCTTATGCCGGTGCGTTGTTCGATGTCGAGGCCGATGTGGCCGACTGGACGCGCCGCGAGCTGGAGCGCCTGAGCGGTGGCATGGTGGGTGCCGAGAGCTGCAACTACTTGAAAATCGCGGTCTATCACTACAGCACCTCCAATCCCTGCCACCAGGGTTGCGCCGCCCATGGCAGTCAGGACCACGAGGCCACCATGGCCGCCACGGCCAAGCTCGATGAGCTGCGCGTGGCGGTGGACAACACTTTTGGCGTGGGTGCTGCACCAGAAACGCTGCTGATCGGCATGGACACCGACACCGATGCGATTCGCGTGCACCTGCCCGATGGCCAGTCGGCCAACTGCCCGATCCGTTATGTGGAGAGCGCGCAGCTGTTCCGCGAAACGCTCGGTCTGGCTGCGCCCGCTGCGCGCGAGGCGATTGCACGCGCCGTGACGAGCGCCGCGCGCGATTGCGGCCTGCGTCCGGGCATGCGGCAACTGATCGAGCGCCTGCTGGAGGCCAATCTGTCGCAAATCGAATACGTGATCCAGCACCACGAAGGCCGCTACGCCGACATCGGGCACAACGAACGTTTCATTTGTGCGGGCGAGGCGATGGGTGAGCTGCAGCTGCGCAACAAGTTCTATTTCGCCCATCTCGATACCGTGGAGGAGGGGGCGCCCGATCTGGACGTGGGCATCCAGATTTTCACCGGCCTCAACGTCAGCCGTGGCCTGCCGGTGCCGGTGCTGGTGCATTTTCACTATGCGTCCCGCGTGCCCGGTGCGCGCGAACGCGCGGTCAAGCGCTGTCAGCGGGTCAAGGCGGCCATCGAGTCGCGCTATGCGTCCTTGCACACGCGAGGCCTGTTGCATTGCCAGATGGCGCTGAGCGACCAGGATGGCAGCGAGCGTTGCGTCTGGATCGACGCACCCACCACGGCCATCGGTCATTGAAGTCCACCGGCGACAAGGGGCACACATGAAGATCATGAAAGTCGAGAAAACGCTGGTGTCGACCAACCGGATCGATGCGTTTGGTCATCGGCCTTTGCTGGTGGTGCAAGACAGGGTGGGCGGCGCGCGCAGCGTGGCGGTGGATGCGGTGGGCTGCATACCGGGCGACTGGGTGATTTGTGTCGGCTCTTCGGCGGCGCGTGAAGCCGCGGGGAGCCGCGAGTTTCCGTCCGATCTCACCATCGTCGGGATCATCGATCACTGGCAAGGGGAGGGGGCCTGATGGACATCATGCGCGTCAGGGACGAGCTGGTGTGCACGCGCCGGGTGCCGGGCTTGCAGGCGGCCTCTCTGCGGGTGCTGGAGAGCCAGCAAGGCGATCTGTCGGTGGCCACCGATGCGGTGGGTGTGCCGGCAGGTAAATGGGTCTTCACCACCGGCGGCAGCGCGGCCCGGCTGGCGATGAGCGACCCCCAGGTCATCACCGATCTGACCATTTGCGGAATCATCGATCAATGGGATCCGTGATGCCGTGCTGGGCGGGTGGTGGGGTAGACGAAGGCCCTGAGACTTCGAGGCGGTTTGGTTTTGGTTCTTTTTTTTGTTCATGAAGGAGTATGAAAATGGCTGATAACAGAGGCA
>PNMN01000169.1 GCA_013823655.1 Comamonadaceae bacterium
TGGCTGTTCTGGGCGGCTGGGCCGATTGAACGGACATCAGCAGCAAGCGTGCCAGCATGTTGGTGTTGCATTTTGAGAATATGCGATGACGCGCCGATGTGGTAAGGGATAACCCTGAGTTCAAAACTTCACAAGGCTTCAACAATGTTTATGCATCCCCATTCATAAGCAATGGTGCAGCGCGAGCAGCACCCAAACCCCACGGAGACACTCATGCAGAAAGTCCTGCACATCAACCCGGACAAATGCACCGGCTGCCTGCAGTGCGAAATGGCCTGCTCGTTCGAGAACTACGGCACCTACGCCACCTCGAAATCGCGCATCAAGGTCTTCGATTTCCACCACACCGGCAAAAAGGTCCCCTACACCTGCACCCAGTGCGACGAGGCCTGGTGCCTGCACGCCTGCCCGGTAGAGGCCATCACCGTGGACAAGGCCTCCGGCGCCAAGGTGGTGAACGAAACCACCTGCGTGGGCTGCAAGGTCTGCACCATCGCCTGCCCCTTCGGCACCATCAACTACGTGCAGGAAACCGGCAAGGTCCAGAAGTGCGACCTGTGCGGTGGCGACCCGGCCTGTGCCGATGCCTGCCCGACCAGTGCGATCACCTACGTGGACGCCAACTGGACCGGCATCGACAAGATGAAGCAGTGGGCCGACAAGCTGGGCAACCAGCCGTCCGCAATCTGAAATCTTGCGGGTCAGACCACTCGCGCAGCGATGTGCTCCGACCCCAACCGATCAAATCAAGGAGCATCAACATGTCCTGGGCTGGAAAAATCCTCCGCGTCAACCTGAGCGCGGGCACCGTCACCTCCGAACCGCTGAACATGGAGTGGGCCCGCGCCTACCTCGGTTCACGCGGTCTGGCATCCAAATACTTGATCAGCGAGATCGATCCCAAGGTGGACCCGCTGGCGCCAGAGAACAAAATCATCTGGGCCACCGGTCCGCTGACCGGCACCATGGCCTCCACCGGCGGTCGCTACACCGTGGTCACCAAAAGCCCGCTGACGGGTGCCATCGCCTGCTCCAACTCGGGCGGCTACTGGGGCGCCGAACTCAAGATGGCCGGCTGGGACATGGTGATCTTTGAGGGCAAGAGCCCGAAGCCGGTCTACCTGTACATCAACGACGACGTGGCCGAACTGCGCGACGCCTCTCACCTCTGGGGCCAGAGCGTCTGGAAGACCGAAGAAGCGCTCAAGACCAGCCTGCAGGACCCGCTGCTGCGGGTGTCGAGCATCGGCAAGTCGGGCGAAGTCGGCGTGCTGTACGCAGCCGTGGTGAACGACCTGCACCGCGCGGCCGGCCGCTCCGGTGTGGGCACCGTGATGGGCAGCAAGAACCTCAAGGCCATTGCGGTGCGCGGCACCAAGGGCGTGGGCAACCTGCGCGACCCCAAGGCCTTCATGGCCGCTGCCAAGGCCGCCAAGAAGGTGCTGGTTGACAACGCCGTCACCGGCCAGGGCCTGCCGACCTACGGCACCCAGGTGCTGATGAACGTGATCAACGAAATCGGCGGCCTGCCCACGCGCAACCACCGCGAGGTGCAGTTTGAAGGTGCCAAGGACATCTCGGCCGAAGCCATGGCCACACCGCGCGCCACCGACGGCAAGAAACACCTGGTGACCAACCAGGCCTGCTTCGGCTGCACCATCGCCTGCGGCCGCATCAGCAAGATCGACGAAGGCCACTTCTCGGTGGCGAACAAGCCCGAGTACTGGGGCGCCAACGGTGGCCTGGAATACGAAGCCGCCTGGGCGCTGGGTGCGGCCAACGGCGTGAACGATCTGGAAGCGCTGCAGTTCGCCAACCTGATCTGCAACGAAGAGGGCATGGACCCGATCAGCTTCGGCGCCACCGTCGGTGCCGTGATGGAGCTGTACGAGATGGGCGTGCTGACCAAGGAGCAGATCGGCATCGAGGCGACGTTCGGTTCGGCCAAGGCACTGTGCGAACTGGCCATGATGACCGCGCGCGGCGAAGGCTTTGGCAAGGAGATCGGCCTGGGCTCCAAGCGCCTGACCGCCAAGTACGGCCACCCGGATCTGTCCATGAGCGTCAAGGGCCAGGAATTCCCGGCCTACGACGGTCGCGTGATCCAGGGCATCGGCCTGGCCTACGCCACCTCCAACCGCGGTGCCTGCCACCTGCGCGGCTACACCATCGCTTCCGAAGTGCTGGGCATTCCCGTGAAGACCGAGCCTTCGGAGAGCGCGGGCAAGCCCGAGCTGGTGAAAGCCTTCCAGGACGCCACCGCCGCGTTCGACTCGGCCGGCATCTGCATCTTCACCAGCTTCGCCTGGACGCTGGCCGACGTGGCCCCGCAGGTGCAGGCCGCCTGCGGCGAGGAGTTCACGATGGAACACCTCAACCACATCGGCGAGCGCATCTGGAACATGGAGCGCGAGTTCAACAACGCGGCCGGCTTCACCAAGGCCGACGACAACCTGCCCAAGCGCCTGATGACCGAAGCCGCCAAGACCGGCCCGGGCAAGGGCACCGTGAGCAAGCTCGGCGAAATGCTGCCCAAGTACTACACCGCCCGTGGCTGGGACACCGAAGGCCGCCCGACGGCAGACACCAGGGCGCGCCTGGGTCTCTGATCCTTCACATCGGGGACAACGAAGAAGCGGTCCCCTGCGGCCGCTTCTTTCTTTTGGAGAACACACGTGAACCCCCACGTTCATCACTTTGTGTATTCACTGCCCCCCGAGGGGGCGTACGCCTCCCTTGAGGCGGCTCTACGAGAGGCTAGAACATGACCCACCACGTCATCCTCGGCGCCGGCCCGGCCGGCGTCATCGCGGCCGAAACCATCCGCAAACACGCACCGCACGACACCATCACCGTGATCGGCGATGAAAACGAAGCGCCGTATTCCCGCATGGCCATTCCCTACCTGCTGATGTCCAAGGTGGGCGAAGGTACGCACCTGCGCCACACGGCCGGTCACTTTGAAAAGCTCAACGTCAGCGTCAGGCGCGGCGTGCGCGCCAGGGTGCTGGATTCGGCCAGGCGCAGCATCGAACTGAGCGACGGCAGCACCATCACCTTTGACAAGCTGCTGATCGCCACCGGTTCCTCGCCCGTGACACCGCCGATTCCCGGTATCAACGGCCCCGGCGTGCACAGCTGCTGGACGCTGGCCGACGCACGCGCGATTGCCAAACTGGCCCAGCCCGGTGCCCAGGTGCTGCAGATGGGCGCCGGCTTCATCGGCTGCATCATCATGGAAGCGCTGCAGCGGCGCGGCGTGGAGCTGTCGGTGGTCGAGATGGGCGACCGCATGGTGCCGCGCATGATGGGCCCGACGGCCGGCGGCATGATCAAGGACTGGTGCGAGTCCAAAGGCGTGAAGGTCTACACCGGCGCCAAGGTGGAAGCCATCGAGCGCGGCACCGGCGCTGAAAAAGGCCTGCTCGGCAAGATTGCCGAGGTGGTGGGCATCGGTCAGAACGCCGCGCCCGACGGCCAGATGAGCGTGCGCCTCTCCACCGGCCAGCAGCTCGAAGCGGATCTGGTCATCAGCGCCACCGGCGTGCGGCCCAACATCGGCTTCCTGGAAAACTCCGGCGTGCGCTGCCTGGTGGGCGTGCTCACCGACGAGCACCTGCAGACCAACGTGCCCGGCATCTACGCCGCAGGCGACTGCGCCGAGGCCTTCGACAAGGTCAGCGGCAAAACCATCGTCAGCGCCATCCAGCCCAACGCCGCCGAGCAGGCGCGCGTGGCCGCGCTCAACATGGTGGGCCAGCGGGCCGAGCTGATGGGGGTGACCCAGATCAACGTGCTCGACACCCTGGGCCTCATTTCCAGCAGCTTCGGCAACTGGGAAGGCCTGCCCGGCGGCGACCACGTGGAACTGACCGACAAGGCTGGCCACAAGCACCTCAGCCTGCGGTTCAAGGGCGACCAGATGGTGGGCTGCAACAGCGTGGGCTGGACCGAGCACGTGGGCGTGATGCGCGGGCTGGTGGAAGGGCGGGTGAAGCTGGGTGAATGGAAAGACCGGCTGATGGCCGACCCCACCAGGCTGATGGACGCCTATCTGTCGGTGGCGCAAGGCCAGGGCCACTGGGCGGGCGCCGCCGACGAACGCCGCCGGGCATGATGTGGGCATGAGGATCACCTTCAAACTGTTCGCCACGCTCACCGACCACCTGCCCCCGGACGCCCGGCGCAGCAACCAGGTGGAACTGGATGTGGCGCCCGACGCGTCCATCAGCCAGATCATCGAGCCCTTTGGCCTGCCGCCCAAGCTGGTGCACCTGGTACTGGTCAACGGCAGGTACATAGCGCCCGAGCAGCGCCTGAGTGCCACGCTGAACGAGGGCGATGTGCTGGCCATCTGGCCGCCCATTGCCGGCGGCTGACGGCGCGCCCGTGCAGTCCGAATACCCCGAGCGCTTCGAGCGCGACATGGGCTGCAGCGAGGCCGAATGGCTGGGCTGGATGCCGCGCGCCCTGGGATCTCACCCCTGGCAGCGCGATGGATCGGTGATCACGGTCCAGATCGGCGCAGGCAGGCTGTCGGTGAGCTGGCAATCCCTGCCCGAGCGCCGCATCGCGCTGCTGCGCATGCAGCGCCTGCTGGTGCGGTTCACTTTTGAAGGGCTGGACGCCGATCAGCGCAAGGCATTCATGAAGCCTTTCGATCTGAGCATGCAGCGCGGCGGCGGTTGAGCCGACCGCTGCGGGGCGCTCAGGTACCGGCCTTTTTCAAGCGCTGCTGCATCCAGCCCATGACCGCGTAGGTCAGGATCACCGTGGCCACCGCACCCACGCCGTAGACCAGCGCGATCAGGAACCAGTCGGCCGGGCCGCCCGCGTCGGTGAAGCCCGAGGACGACACCTGGGCCATGATCACCAGCGCCACCACGCCGCCCACCAGGCCCAGCAACTCGGCGCGCACCAGACGGCGCGAGACCACGCCTTTTTCACGCACCAGCAAGGCCACGAAGGCCACCACCGCGCCCAAGGCGACCAGCAGCATGACCCACAGCATGGGGCCGAGCATTTCCTGGAACACCGCCAGGAACACCATCGGATCGAGTTCTTTCATGAGATGTCTCCCGGGGGTCAGGCGCGACCGCGCAACATGGCGATGTAGGTGGGTTTGAGGGCCATGGTCTTCATGACCCAGCTGATCCAGAGCTCTTCCAGCGGAGCGATCACGCCCGGGAAGGACATGATCAGGTTGTCCTTGTAGTCGAACTCGATCAGCATGGCCTGACCCAGGCGGGTGATCAGCGGGCAACTGGTGTAGCCGTTGAAGATCTCTTTGGACGGCTGGCCGCTGATGTCACCGATCAGATGGTCCAGCGCCACCGGCACCTGCCACTTCACGCTGGCCGCCGTCTTGCCTTTGGGCACGCCGGCGATGTCGCCCAGACCGAACACCTTCGGGTAGCGCTTGTGGCGCAGGGTGTCTCGGTCCACCTCCATCCAGCCATCGACCGCGAACGGCCCTTCGGTCCAGGGCAAGGGGCTGTTGCGCACCACCTCGGGCGCGCGCATGGGCGGGACGACGTTGATGAAGTCGTATGCCTGCTCGGCGGTACCGGTGGGTGTCTTGTAGGTGGCGATGCGCTTGCCCAGGTCAATCGCCTGCAGCACGTGCTCATGGTTGACTTTGACGCCGCGATCCAGGAACAGCATGCGCACCTTTTCCGCCACGATGGGGACGCCAAACAGCACCTTGCTGTGCGCCATGTAGAGCAGCTCGGCCTTGCCCCGGTTCTTGCGGCGGCGCAGGTGATCGTCGGTGATGAAGGTGTACTTCAAAGGAGCGCCGGCGCATTTCATTTCACCGGCAGGTCGGCCAAATACGCCCACGCCGCCCTTGTCTGCAAAGGTGCTCAAGGCTTGCCAGGTGGCCGACGCCGCCTGGGGGCTGTGGTAGATGCTGCCCATGCCGTTCTGGCCGATGCGACCCGTGTCCATGCCCTCGATGCCCGCGTAGTGCAACTCCAGGCCGGTGGCCACGATCAGGAAGTCGTAAGGCAGGGTCTTGCCGCTGGCGGTGACGACTTTGTTGCCTTCGGGGTCGATTTCAGCCACCGCCTCGGTGACCCATGTGACGCCTTTTGGGATATAGCTCCCGGTGCTCGACACCACGTAGTTCTGCGGCTTGATGCCCGATGCCACCAGCGTGAAGCCCGGTTGGTAGTAGTGCTCTTGGCGCGCGTCGACCACGGTGATGCTTGCGCCCTGCAAGCGGGCCGCCAACTGTGAAGCACAGGCCAGGCCCGCAGCCCCACCGCCGACGATCACGATGCGGGCCTGGGTCTTGAGCGCTTCGGCGCGCGCTGGCACACTGGCCGAGAGGGCTGCCGCCGCCAGTGGCATGGCGCCCAGGCTGGCGAGGAAGCGGCGGCGCATGGGCTCCATGCGCGGATCCTGCGGGTCCGGCAGTCGGACTTTGGACATGGTCTGTCTCCTTGGGTTGTGAAAGGGTGTTCTGTATACCCCCAGGAGTTTTAAATGTATGACCAAGACGTGGAAACTGGCTTGACTTTTGTCAACGCTGAGACCGTGCGGGGATCATGGAAAACCCCAGTCTGGTGTTGCCGCTGTTTGGCACGCGGGCGCGCGACCACTGGGGCGCACTCGCCCCAGCAGAAAGAACAGGTCAAGCCCGAT
>PNMN01000170.1 GCA_013823655.1 Comamonadaceae bacterium
CGCATGTAGAGCACGTCGCCGACTTCGGCGCGCGGGCCGGTGCCTTGGCCACGGTCGTGCACCTGGGCCAGAATCTGGCGCACCACTTCGGAGTCACGCGCTTGGCCGTGCTGCATCATGACGGCGCTGTAGCCGCGGGCGTCGGCGCCGATGTCGCGCAGATCGGGCTCGGCCCCGCTCCACCAGGTGCCAAACATGCGGTCACGCGGGAAGCCGGTGGCCACCGCTTGGCGGATGGCGGTCGCGGTCATCACGCCCCAAGTCTGCATGATCACGAAGTCGGGCCGCTGCTGGCGGATTTGCAGCCAGATCGCGCGCTGCTCCACGCCAGGAGGCGGCACCGGCAGCGCCAGCACCGTGAAGCCGTGCATTTCGGCGCGGCGGTTGATGATCGGCAGCACCTCGCGGCCAAACGGGCTGTCGTGATAGACCACGGCGATGGTCTTGCCGCGCAGGTTGGCCCAGCCGCCAGACCGGTTGGCGATGTGTTGCAACACCACGTCGCCAGCGATCCAGTAGTGGCCCAGCAGCGGGAACACCCACGGGAAAATGGCGCCGTCGGCGGTGTCGCTGCGGCCATAGCCGGAGGTGATCATGGGGATCTTGTCAACCGCCAAGCGCGGCATGAGCGCGAAGGTGATGCCGGTCGAGAGCGGCTGGAACACCGTGGCGCCGCCGTGGCGGGCCTTGAGGCGCTCGTAGCACTCCACGCCGCGGTCGGTGGCGTAGGCGGTTTCGCATTCTTCAACCAGCGTCTGCACGCCGTTGATGCCGCCGCGCGCGTTGACCAACTTCATGTAGTCGGCGTAGCCGTTGGCAAAGGGCGCCGCGTTCGGGGCCACAGCGCCGGTGCGTCCGGTCAGGCTGGGGAAGAATTGCACCGGGGCTTGGGCCATGGCCAAGCTGGTGGTCAGGGCACTGGTCAGCGCGGCCACTGCCACCACGGCCGATAGTGCGAGTTGTCGCAATCTCATGGAATGTCTCCTTAAACCAACACCTAACTCACACAAGGACGAGGGCGGCTGGCGAGGTGTCGGGCGCCAGCCACCAAAGGAAGCAACTCAATGCGGGAACGGCCACAGACGCAGCTTGTGGCGCGCCATGCTCCAGTACTTGGCCAACCCGTGCGGTTCTTTGATCAAGAACCAGACGATCAGGGCGCCAAAGATCATGAACTCGGCGTGGCCCACCATGGCGGTCGAGATCTCGACCCCGAACAGGCTGCCGATCCAGGGCAGCAGCTGGTTGAGCACGATCGGCGTGATGACGATGAAGGCGGCGCCAAAGAAGCAGCCCATGATCGAGCCCAAGCCGCCGATGATGACGATGAACAGCAGTTGGAACGAGCGGTTGATGTCAAACGACAGCGGCTCCCAAGAACCCAAGTGGACGAAGGCCCACAGCGCCCCCGCGACGCCGATGATGAAGGAGCTGACGGCAAAGGCGGTGAGCTTGGCGTACATCGGGCGGATGCCGATCACCGAAGCGGCCACGTCCATGTCGCGGATCGCCATCCACTCGCGCCCGATCGGGCCGCGCACCAGGTTTTTGGCCAGCAAGGCAAACACCACCACGAAGCCGAGCACGAACAGGTACTTGTCCATCGGCGTGGCAATCTGCCAGCCGAACACGCTCAGGTTGCTGACTTCGGCGGTGCCGGCCGGGCTGTCGAGGGTGAACCAGCGCACACGCACAAACAGCCAGTCAAAGAAGAACTGCGCCGCCAGCGTGGCTACGGCCAAGTACAAGCCCTTGACGCGCAGGCTGGGGATGCCAAAGATGATGCCCGCCAGCATGGCAAAGAAGCCGCCCGAGAGCAAGGCCACGATCAGCGGCATGTCCTCGACGCGCATGAAGACGTTGTAGGCCATGTAGGCGCCCACGGCCATGAAAGCGCCGGAGCCGAGCGAGATCTGGCCGCAATAACCGACCAAGATGTTGACCCCGATGGCGGCCAGCGCCAGAATCAGGAACGGCACCAAGATGGCGCGAAACAGGTACTCGTCGGCCAACATCGGCACGCCGATGAAGGCGAAGGCGATGATGGCGATGATGGCGATGCGGTCTTGCTTGACGGCAAAAATCTGCTGGTCGGATTTGTAGGTGGTCTTGAACTGACCGTTTTCGCGGTAAAACATGATGGTTCCGTTCTTCCTGAGCGAGTTTTATACGCGGTCGATGATTTTTTCGCCAAACAGGCCCTGCGGTCTAAACAGCAGCACCACCATCGCCAGCACGTAGGCAAACCAGATCTGGATGCCACCGCCGACCATCGGCCCGATATAGACCTCGGCCAGCTGCTCGCTCACGCCGATGATCAGGCCGGCCACGATCGCGCCCGGGACTGAAGTCAGGCCGCCCAAGATGATCACCGGCAGCGCCTTGAGCGCCACGAAGGTGAGGGCGAACTGCACCCCCATCTTCTCGCCCCAGATCATGCCGGCCACCAGCGCCGTCAGGCCAGCCATGAACCAGACGATGACCCACATCCGGCCCAGCGGAATGCCGACCGACTGCGCCGCTTGGTGGTCGTCGGCCACGGCGCGCAGGGCGCGGCCGGTGCCGGTTTTCTGGAAAAACAGCGTCAGCAGCGCGACCATGGCCATCGCCATCAGGGCCGTGACGAGGTCGTCTTGGTTGATCAGCAAGCCGCCGGGGAACAGGCCTTCGAGGATGAAGATCGGCTCGGCCGGCAGGCCCAGGTCGATGGCGTAGATGTCGCTGCCAAAGATGGTCTGGCCAAAACCGTCGATGAAGAAGGTAATGCCCAGCGTCGCCATGAGCAACACCACCCCTTCTTGGTTCACTAGGTGGCGCAGCACGAAGCGCTCGACCGCCCAAGCAAAAATCAGCATCAGGAACGCGGCGATGGCAAAAGCCAAGACGTTGGCCAACAGCAGGCTCTCAAAGCCCAGCCACTCGGGCAGCCATTCGGCAAAGCGCGCCATGGCCAGCGCGGCAAACAGCACCATCGCGCCTTGGGCAAAGTTGAACACGCCCGAGGCCTTGAAGATCAACACAAAGCCCAGCGCCACCAGCGAGTAGAGCACGCCGTTCATCAGCCCGGCGATGATGGTTTCGAGGAAAAATCCCATGTCTGGTCTCCTGTTTTAATGGCTGGTGCCGAGGTAAGCGCTGATCACGTCGGGGTTGGCGCGCACCTCGTCGGGCACACCGTCGCCGATCTTTTTGCCGTAGTCGAGCACCACCACGCGGTCGGAGATGTCCATCACCACGCTCATGTCGTGCTCGATGAGCACGATGGTGGTGCCGAATTCGTCGTTGACGTCGAGCACAAAGCGGCACATGTCTTGTTTTCTTCGACGTTCATGCCCGCCATGGGCTCGTCGAGCAGCAGCACCTGCGGCTCCATGGCCAGCGCGCGCCCGAGGTCCACGCGCTTTTGCAAGCCGTAGGGCAGCTGCCCGACCGGGGTTTTGCGGTGGGCCTGGATTTCGAGGAAGTCGATGATGCGCTCGACCTTCTCACGGTGCTCGCTTTCCTCGCGCTCGGCCGGGCCCCAGCGCAGCGCCTGCAGCAGCAGGTTGCTTTTGATGCGCAGGTTGCGCCCGGTCATGAGGTTGTCGATCACGCTCATGCCCTTGAACAACGCCAGGTTCTGGAAGGTGCGCGCCACCCCGAGTTCGGCCACTTGGCGGCTGTTCATGTGCTTGAAGGTCTGGCCGCGGAAGGTGATCGAGCCCTCTTGCGGCTTATAGACGCCGTTGATGCAGTTGAGCATCGAGCTCTTGCCGGCGCCGTTGGGGCCAATGATGGCGCGGATTTCGTGCTCGCGCACGTCGAACGAGATGTCGCTCAGCGCCTTCACGCCACCGAAGCGCAGGCTGATGTTGTTGACGTCGAGGATGACGTCGCCGATTTTTTTCTTGCTCATGCCAAACTCCGTAGTCCCAGTGCCCAGTGCAGGGTGGTGTGCTTCATGCGGCCGCCTTGACGTTTGCGTAGGTCTGCACGTCGAGCAGCTTGAGCGTGGCGCTCACTTTGCCGGTGCGTCCGTCCTCGAACTTGACCTGGGTTTCGATGAACTGCTCGGCTTTACCGCCGTAGAGCGCATCGACCAGCACCGCGTACTTCTCGCCGATAAAGCCGCGGCGCACCTTGTTGGTGCGGGTGAGCTCGCCGTCGTCGGGGTCGAGCTCTTTGTGCAGCACCAAAAAGCGGTGGATCTGGCTGCCCGCCAGCAGCGCGTCGCGGCTCAGGTCGGCGTTGACTTGCTCGACGCAGCCCTTGATGAGCTGCAGCACTTCGGGCTTGCCGGCCAGGTCGGTGTAGCCGGCGTAGGGCAGGTTGTGGCGTTCGGCCCAGTTGCCCACGGCCTCGAGGTCGATGTTGATGAACACGCACACGCGCTCGCGCCCGTCGCCGTAGGCAACCGCCTCTTTGATGTAGGGGAAGAACTTGAGCTTGTTCTCGACGTATTTGGGCGCGAACAGGGCGCCGTCGTTGGCGCCGCCCTTGATGCGGCCCACGTCTTTGACGCGGTCGATGATTTTCAGGTGGCCGCTGGCGTCGATGAAGCCGGCGTCGCTGGTGTGGTACCAGCCGTCGGGGGTGAGCACCTCGCGCGTGGCTTTTTCGTTTTTGTAGTATTCCTTGAGCAGCCCGGGCGATTTGACCAAGATTTCGCCGTTGTCGGCCAGCTTGATCTCGACGCCGTCGATGGGCACGCCCACGGTGTCGGCGCGCACCTCGTGGTCGGGCTGCAAGCAGACGAACACCGCCGTTTCGGTGGAGCCGTAGAGCTGCTTGAGGTTGATGCCGATCGAGCGGTAAAAGGTGAACAGATCGGGGCCGATGGCCTCGCCGGCGGTGTAGGCCACGCGCACGCGTGAAAACCCGAGCGTGTTGCGCAGCGGCCCATAGACCATCAGGTTGCCCAGCGCGTACAGCAGCCGGTCGGCGGCGCCGATGCTTTTGCCGTCCATCAGCGCCGGGCCGACCTTTTTGGCGTGCTCCATGAAGCTGCTGTAGAGCTTGCGCTTGAGCGCGCCGGCGTCTTCCATGCGGATGGTGACGTTGGTGAGCAAACCCTCGAACACCCGTGGCGGCGCGAAGTAGTAGGTGGGGCCGATTTCTTTGAGGTCGATGGTCACGGTGGCGGTCGATTCGGGGCAATTGACCACGTAGCCGCACGCCAGCCACTGGGCGTAGCTGAAAATGTTTTGCCCGATCCAGGCCGGCGGCAGGTAGGCCAGCACCTCTTCGGTTTCGGTGAGTTTGTCAAAGCGCGCCCCGGCGGCGGCGCGATCGAGCAGCGAGGCGTGGGTGTGCACCACGCCCTTGGGGTTGCCGGTGGTGCCCGAGGTGTAGAACATCGCCGCCACATCTTCAGCGCGGGCCTGCTCGGCTTCGTTTTTGAAAAACTCGGGGTGCTGCTGCACAAACACGGCCCCGGCGGCGATCACTTCTTGCAAGCCGGCCAAGCCGGGTTCGTCGTAGTTGCGCAAACCCCGTGGGTCGTCGTACAAAATGTGCTCGAGCAGCGGGCACTGCGAGCGGATTTCGAGCATTTTGTCCACCTGCTCCTGGTCTTCGACGACCACGAAGCGCACCTCGGTGTTGGTGATTGGGAACACGCATTCGCCCGCCACCGCGTCTTGGTACAGCGGCACCGGCACCGCACCCAGGGCCTGCGCCGCCAGCATGGAGGCGTACAGGCGCGGCCGGTTGGCGCCGATGACGATCAGGTGTTCGCCGCGGCGCAAGCCCAACTGGTGCAGGCCGGCGGCGATGTGGCTGGCCAAGTCGGCCATGCCGCGCCAGTCGATGCTCTGCCAGATGCCGTATTCTTTTTCGCGCATCGCCGGCGCGGTAGGGCGCTTGGCGGCGTGCTCCAGCAACAAACGCGGGAAGGTGGTCTGCATATCGTCTCCTCTAATCTGGCAGCCAAGCCCATGAGCGGGCTCCATATCGGCTTGAATCTGTTGCGCACTGTACGCCAGGGTTTGACGCCATGTTGTCCTTGCGACGACAATCTGGGGTGCAGCCCTGCTAGGACTTACCCTAGGGTGTGTGGCGCGACTGGAGGCAACGATGGTTTATCGGGAAGGTTTGCGGCAACGGGCGCGGACTTTGAGTGACGCGGAGTTTGCGGCGATCGTCTGGGTGCCGCGCCTGAGCGCCGACGAGCGCGAGCGCGTGCGCAGCGAGCTGATGGTGACGCTGGCGCAGCCGGGCGACTCGATTTGCCGCGTCGGGCGACCGGTGACGTTCTGGTTCGGGCTGGTCGAGGGCTTGCTCAAGATGAGCAACGACGACAGCCTGGGCCCGATCATGACCTTTGCCGGCTTGGCCCCCGGGGGCTGGTTTGGCGAGGGCACGGCGCTCAAGCGCGAGCCCTACCGCTACAACGTGCAGGCGCTGCGCAAGAGCTTGGTGGCGGGGCTGCCGGTCGAGACCTTTCACTGGCTGCTGGATCATTCGATCGGCTTCAACCGCTTTGTCATGTGCCAGCTCAACGAGCGCTTGGGGCAGTTCATCGCCGCGCGCGAGATCGACCGCCTGAGCGAGCCTGAGGTGCGGGTGGCGCGCAGCTTGGCCAATCTGTTTCACCCTGGGCTGTTTCCGGGTGTGGGGCAGCTGTTGCGCATCACGCAGCAGGAGCTGGC
>PNMN01000171.1 GCA_013823655.1 Comamonadaceae bacterium
CGCCTGGACCAGCGGGCGCCGAAGTAGCCCCCGGCGGTGGCCGCCACCATCATCAGCAAGCCCTCTTTCCAGGCAATGACACCGGCCACCACGAAGGCCGCCACCGCCAGCCACGAGAGCACCAGCGAGTTGAGGTTCTTGAGGGCGTTGACGGTGTGGATGCGGCCTTCGCCGGTGAGCGTGTAGAGGGCCATGAGCAGGATGCCCAGGCCGCCGTTGAAGTAGCCGCCGTAGATGGCCACGGCCAGCAGGCCGGGTTCGCGCCAGCGCGCCAGCCCCGGGCCTTCGGCGCGACCGCTCTGGGCGCGCCGCGCCAGGGTCGGCCCGGCGGCGAACAGCCCGGTGGCGAACAGCAGCAGCCAGGGCACGATGCCCGAGAACAGCTGGGTCGGCGTGACCAGCAGCAGCACGGCACCGGCCACGCCACCGAAGGCCGCAATGGCCATCTCGCGGCGCAGCCGCGCCATCGGCAGCTCGCGCAGCTCGGCCCTGAAGCCCAGGGTGCTGCCCAGGTAGCCCGGGCTGACCGCCAGCGCACTGGTGGCGTTGGCCACGATCGGCGGCACGCCGGTGAACACCAGCGCCGGAAAGGTCAGGAAGCTGCCGCCGCCAGCGACCGCGTTGAGCACACCGGCGGCGAAGGCTGCGACGGCCAGGAGCAGGAAGGTCAGGGTGGCGTCCATGGAGCAGGTCGGGCGTGATCGCAGAGCTGGGCGTGCGGGGGATTATTGCCCCTCACGCCCGGCAAGAAGCCGGTTGCTCTGCCGCCCGACCAGCGCCCCTCAGCCTCGGTCCGATGCCGGGATGATGTTGGCCACCGGCTCGGGCGCCAGCAGCGAGCCGTCGCGCAGGCCGCGCACGGTCGCGAAGGCCAGCCACAGGATGGCGATGGAGGTGACGGCCAGCATGAGCACGCCCAGGGTCTGCAGCGCGCCGCTCTGGCCCAGCCCGGCCACGCGCAGCGTGAGCACGGTGAAGGCCGCCAGCGGGAACGAAAAGGCCCAGAACGCGACGCCAAAGGGCTGGCCCGCAACCCGGCGCACCAGCGGCGCCGCCCACAGCAAAAAGAACAGACCGACACCCCAGAGGGCCAGCACCACCGGCAGCGGTGCCTGCCATGGCGTGAGCACCAGGCCGATGACGGCGGGCGGCGCGATGGTGATGAACCAGGTCGGCAGCAGGCGTTCGGGCAGCGGGCTGTGGGCGATGCGGCGCGCCAGCAGCAGCGCCAGCACCACCGGCCACAGCAAGGCACCGATGCCGAACTGCGCCGCCGACCACAGGCCGTGACCCAGGGGCAGCCCGGCCAGCGGCACCACCACGTTGCCGACCACCGGGATCAGCAGCACCGGCGTGATGGAGGGCCACAACACGGGCGCGCCACCGGCGCCGGGCAAGGCTGCGGCGGCCGGCGCGAGCCAGCGCCCCAGCACCCAGACCGTGGCCCAGAGCTGCAGCAGGCTGCCGGCCCACCAGATCGCGTTCCAGACCGCGCCCAGCGGTTTGGCAACGCCACCGAGCGCCACACCCACCGTGGCCAGCAGCAGCAGTGACACCGGCAGCGCCGCCACGAAGGCGTGGCGCACCGGGTGCCTGAGGTCTTCGGCCAGCGCAGCGGGGTAGCGCTGCCAGCGCAGCACCGAGGCCACCAGCAGCACCCCGAACACCAGCGCCGCCAGCAGGCCCAGCACCAGCGCGATGCCGCTGGCCATGTCGCCCAGCACCGCCGCCGCCTGGTGCCAGGCCAGCGTGAGCCCGCACAGGCCCATGACCAGCGCGAACCAGCCGGGCATGAGGAACTTCAGGGGGGTGGGTGATGACATGGTGCTATCTGCAAGAAACGGATTCGTGAAAAACGAGGTATCCACCGGAGCGCGTGCCCCGGCCCAGCACACGCCGAAGATCCGGCTCCGCCGGTCCGAGGGCGTGGTCCCCCTGGGAGGAAGCCGCGCAGCGGCGCAGGGGGGAGCTTACTTCGCGCTGCAGGCTGCTCTGCTCTCCGGCACCCCGAAGGCCTTGAGAATCAGCGCCAGCGGGCAGAAGTTGGTGAAGCCGAACTGGAACAGGTTCAAGCCGACAAAGGCGGTGAAAGCCAGGAACCAGGGACTGACAAACAGCGGGCTGGCTTCAACACCCAGCGCCAGCGAGAGCATGATGAACAGGCCAGCGATCACACGGATATAACGTTCGACGGTCATTTCAGACTCCTTAAAACAGTGGGACAAACTCAGGTCGCCGCTTCGAAGCGCTTGCGGTACATGGCGTAGTACAGGACGGGAATGACGACCAGCGTGAGCAGCGTGGACACGGCGATGCCAAAGATCAGCGAGATCGCCAGGCCGTTGAAGATCGGGTCGTCGAGGATGAAGAAGGCGCCCATCATGGCGGCCAGGCCGGTCAGCGCAATGGGCTGCGCGCGCACCGCAGCGGACTGCACCACCGCCTCGGCAAAGGGCACGCCGCGCTTCGTTTCCAGCTCGATGAAGTCCACCAGCAGGATGGAGTTGCGCACGATGATGCCGGCCAGCGCGATCATGCCGATCATCGAGGTGGCGGTGTACTGCGCGTTGAGCAGCGCGTGGCCCGGCATCACGCCGATGATGGTGAGCGGGATCGGCGCCATGATGATCAGCGGCGTGAGGTAGCTCTTGAACTGCGCCACCACCAGCAGGTAGATCAGGATCAGGCCGACGCCGTAGGCCGCGCCCATGTCGCGGAAGGTCTCGTAGGTGATCTGCCACTCGCCGTCCCACTTGACGGCGTACTGGCGGTACGGGTCTTTGGGCTGGCTGATCCAGTACTCGCCGAGTTCGCCGGTGTTGGGCAAAGCGGCGGCGTCCATGCGGGTGCGGATGCCGAACAGGCCGTACAGCGGCGAGTCGAGTTGCCCCGCCATGTCGCCAAACACATAGGTGACCGGCAACAGGTTCTTGGTGAAGCGCGGCTGGTCGATCACGCCACGCTCGACCGTCACCAGTTCGGACAAGGGCACCATGGCGCCATTGGCCGCCTTCATGGGCAAGGCCAGCAGCGCGTCCAGCCCCACCTGCTGCTCCAGCGGCAGTTGCAGGCGCACCGGCACCGCGAACTTGGCGTGGCCGTCGTGCAGGTAGGCGGCGTCCGATCCCGACAGGGCGGCGTGCACGGTCTGCGCGATCAGCTGCACCGGGATGCCCAGCGACTCGGCGCGCTGGCGCTGGATGCGCAGGAAGGCGCGCGGCGCGGCCTCCTTGAGCGAGGTGTCCACGCCCACGATGTCGGGCGTATCGCGGAAAGCCTGCGCCACCCGTTGCGCCAGTTCGGCGCGGCCTTTTTCATCCGGGCCATACACCTCGGCCACGATGGGCGACATGACCGGCGGGCCGGGCGGCACTTCCACCACCTTCACGCGCGCGCCGTGCCGGGCGGCGATTTTTTCCAGCTCGATCCGGTGGCGCTGGGCGATGGGGTGGCTCTTTTCGCTGCGCTCTTTGGCCCCCACCAGATTCACCTGCAGGTCGCCGCCTTCGGCTTCGGCGCGCAGGTAGTACTGGCGCACCAGGCCGTTGAAGGTGATGGGGCTGGCGGTGCCGGCGTAGCCCTGCACGTTGGCCACCTCGGGCTGCATCGCCAGCCAGGCCGTCATGTCCTGCAGCGCGGCGGCGGTGCCTTCCAGCGGCGTGCCGGCCGGCATGTCCAGCACCACCTGGTATTCGCTCTTGTTGTCGAACGGCAGCATCTTCAGCACCACCCACTGCACAACCGCCAGGCCCACCGACAGCAGCAGCGCCGCGATGATGCCGGCCAGCAGCAGCCAGCGCTGGCGGGCGCTCTGCAGGAAGGGCGTGAGGATCTTGGTGAAGGTGTTCTGCAGCGCGCTGGTGAGCTTGCCGGGGCCGTGCGCGGCGTGGTCTTCACCGGTCTGGGTGAGCTTCAAAGCCAGCCAGGGCGTGACGGTGAACGCGATCACCAGCGAAATCGCCATGCCCATGCTGGCGTTGATCGGGATCGGGCTCATGTACGGCCCCATCAGGCCGCTCACGAAGGCCATGGGAAGCAAGGCGGCGATGACGGTGAAGGTGGCCAGGATGGTGGGCCCGCCCACTTCGTCGACCGCGCGCGGGATGATCACCGACAGCGGCACCTCGGGCGTGAGCTGGCGGTGGCGGTGGATGTTCTCCACCACCACGATGGCGTCGTCCACCAGGATGCCGATGGAGAAGATCAGCGCGAACAGCGACACGCGGTTCAGCGTGAAGCCCCAGGCCCAGCTGGCGAACAGCGTGGCCGTGAGCGTGAGGATCACCGCCGCACCGACGATGACCGCCTCGCGCCGACCCAGCGCCAGCCCCACCAGCACGATCACGCTGGCGGTGGCAAAGATGAGTTTGGTGATCAGCTGGTTGGCCTTGTCGGCCGCGGTCTGGCCGTGGTCGCGGGTGATGCTGACCTGCACGTCGTCGGGAATGACCGTGTTCTTCAGGTTCTCCAGCCTCTCGACCGCGCCGCGCGCCACGTCCACCGCGTTCTCGCCCGGCTTCTTGGTCACGGTGATGGTCACGGCCGGGTGGTTCTGGCCGCGCTGTTCCGGGTGCGCCGCGTCGGCCGCGCCGGGGGTGTACCACACGTAGCGTTGCGGCAGCTGCGCACCGTCTTGCACCCGCGCCACTTCGCGCAGGAAGATCGGCCGACCCGCCCCTCCTTGCGTGGACACGCCGACCACGATGTCGCCCACGTCCTGCGCGTTCTGCAGGAACTCGCCGGTCTCCACCGACAGCATGCCCGGCTCGCCGGGGGCCGGGTTGGGGTTGACCACCGAGCCCGAGGGCAGGGCCTGGTTGGCCGCTGCGATCGCGCCGTGCAGCTGCTGCACGCTCACGCCGCGCTCGCGCAGCCGGTTCGGCTCCAGCCAGACATGCACCGCGCGCCCCGGGCCACCGATGGTGACCACCTCGCGCGTGCCGGGCACGCGCTTGAGCTCGGTTTCCACCGCGTGCGCCACGCGCTCCAGCTCGTGCGCGCTGTGCGCGTCTTTTGTCCACAGCGTGGCGGCCAGCACCGGCACGTCGTCGATGCCCTTGGGCTTGACGATCGGGGTCATCACGCCCAGGCCCTGCGGCAGCCAGTCCTGGTTGGCGTTGAGCACGTCGTACAGGCGCACCAGCGCCTCGGTGCGCGGCACGCCCACCTGGAACTGCACCGTGAGCACCGCCACACCCGGGCGAGCCACCGAATAGGTGTGCTCGATGCCCTGGATCTGCGAGAGCACGTGCTCGGCCGGGGCGGCGACCATCTGCTCCACGTCGGCGCTGGACGCGCCGGGGAAGGGGATGATCACGTTGGCCATGGTCACGTTGATCTGCGGCTCTTCTTCGCGCGGCGTGACCAGCACGGCGAACAGGCCCAGCAGCAGCGCCACCAGCGCCAGCAGCGGCGTGATGGCGTTGGCCTGGAAGGCCCGCGCCACCGAACCGGAGAAGCCCAGCTTCTCCGCGCCATTGGAGTCCGATGGATGTTTCATTTCTGTTCAGAAGTTCGGTAGGCGAGGCGTGCCGCGCAACCGGCTTGGCCGGGGCGCTGGCGCGGTCCCCCCTTCAGGGGGGAAGACGCGAAGCGGCGCAGGGGGGTCATTGCGGTCTCGCGCCAGACAGACCGGCGCGCACCGGATCCAGCGCCACGCGCTCGCCCGCCTTCAGACCTGCCAGCACCTCCACACGTTCACCATGGGTGGCGCCGGTGCGCACGGCGCGCAGCACAAAGCCTTCGGCTTTGCCTTCACCTTTGGCCGTGACCACGTAGACGCCGGTCAGCTCGCCCCGGCGCAGCAAGGCGGTGGTCGGCAACAGCAGGTGCTGGCGCTCGGCCTGGGCCTTGCCGCCGACGAAGCGCACCCGGGTCTGACGGCCCGGCACCTGGTTGGCGCCATCGGCCTCGCTCAGGTTCAGGCGCCACTCCACCGTCTGCGACACCGGGTCGGCGGCGGGCACGCTGCTTTGGGATGCGGGCGTGACCCAGCGCCCGGTGCCGGGCAGCTGCACCTCGATCTGCTGCGCGGCCTGCGCGAGCGCCTGCATCGAAGCCGGCACATGCACCACGGCGCGGATCGGCTGCGGCGCGTACACCGTGAGCACGGGCGCACCCGGCATGGCCAGCGCGCCCGCTTCGGCGTGCGCCTGCAGCACCCAGCCGTCGTACGGCGCGGTCAGGCGCGTGAAGCCCTGGGCCACGCTGGCCTGGGTCTGACCAGCGCGCGCGGCGGCGGCACCGGCCTGGGCGGCCTTGTGCTGGGCCAGCGCCGAATCGAGCGCGGCCTGGGCGACGAAGCCTTGCGCGCGCAGCTCGCGCGTGCGCTCGTGCGCGGCCTGGGCGTGGGCCAGGTTGGCGTCGGCCTGCGCCACACCGGCCTGCGCCTGCGCCACACCGGCCTGGGTGGCGCGGTCGTCGATCACAGCCAGCACCTGCCCGGCCTTGACGCGGTCACCGGCCTTCACCGAGAGCGTGACGATGCGACCACTGGCCTGCGCCGACAGCACGCTCTGGCGCACCGCCTGCAGGTTGCCGTCGAGCTCGATCCCGGCACCCACCGCCTGAGCGCCCAGCGTCCACACCGGCACCTGCGGGGCTGCCGCCTGGGCCA
>PNMN01000172.1 GCA_013823655.1 Comamonadaceae bacterium
GCAGGTCGCCATGCTCGCCAACCTGGGCGCCAACTACCTGGTGCGTGGCCGCGAAGACGGCCAGGTGCCGGGGCGCGCGGGCAACGCGCACATCAACATCGTGCCCTACCAGGTGTTCGAGGTCGCGCCCGCTGCGCAGGGGCAGGCACAGCACCTGATCCTGGCGGTGGGCAACGACGGCCAGTTCGCCAGGTTCTGCGAGGTGGCGGGTCGGCCCGAACTGGCCGCCGACGAACGCTTTGCCCGCAACCCAAACCGGGTCCGGCACCGCGCCGTGCTGGTGCCGCTGCTCGAAGCCATCATGAAGACGCGCAGCAAGGCCGACTGGCTGTCAGCGCTCGAAGCCGCCAAAGTGCCCTGCGGTGCGATCAACAACCTCGCCGAGGTGTTCGCCGACCCGCAGGTGCTCCACCGGAACATGGTCCACCGCTGGCAGGGCGGGCAAGCCCACCCGCTGGCCGACAGCGTGGAACTCGTGGCCAGCCCGCTCAAGCTCAGCGCCACCCCGGTCCGCAACGACCTGCCGCCGCCCCTGCTGGGCGAACACACGGCCGAGGTGCTGGCCGACTGGCTGGGTGTGGGCGAGCCCCGCTTGGCGGAACTGCGCGCTCGCGGTATCGTCTGAGTTTCATCAGCATCGGCTGATGTTTCGCACAACGAGGTTTTCATGAGCAGCCCCACCGCAGCCGACACCGGCCTGATGCCCGCCCAGACGCCGACCGCCCTGCCCAGCCCGGCGTCGCTGCGCGGCGCCGCCCTGGCCGCTGCGGCGCGCGGTGAACCGCTGGTGGTGATGACCACACTGCCGGGTTGTCCCTACTGCGATCTGGTGCGCAACCACCACCTGCTGCCCATGCGCAAAGCCGGTGAAGTGCATGCGGTGCAGCTCAACATCCGCGACCGCAGCAGCAACCTGCAAGGCTTCCATGGCGACATCACCACCCCGGCCGAACAGGCCAAGGCCTGGAAGGCCCGCTTCGCGCCGACCGTGCTCTTTTTCGGACCCGACGGACAGGAACTGGCCGAGCGCCTGGTGGGCGTGGCCGTGCCCGACTTCTACGGCGAGTACCTCGGTGCCCGCCTGGTCGAGGCCCGCCGCAAGCTCGGCAAGTGAGCGCCCGCCTTCAATCCGGCAAACGGATCACTTCAGAGCGCCGAACACTTTCTTGAGGATGGCGCTGCCGGTGCCGACCGGGTCCTGGCGGATCTTGCGCTCCTCTTCCCCGATGATGGTGTAGAGCCCGTCGAGCGACTTGCCGGTCACGTACTGCTGGATGCTGGCGTCTTCTTTTTTCACCAGACCCAGGTTGGCGACTTTGCCGGCCACCCGGTTGTATTTTTCGGCCAATCCCACTTTTTCGGTCGCCCGGGTCACCACCGGCAGGAACTTCTCGCCCAGCGGCACCCTGGTTTTTTCGGCGAAAAACCGGGTCACCGAATTGTCGCCACCCCGCAGGATGTTCTTCGCATCGGTCACCGACATGTTTTTCACCGCCCCCACCAGCAAGTCTTTGCCCATCGGGACGGCCGCCTCGGCGGCGCGGTTCATGCTGGTCACCAACTCGTCCACCCGCTTGCCCTGACCCAGTTTGCGCATCAGCTGGGCGGCGTCTTCCAGGTAACCCGGCAGCGGGATGCGCACCGTCGGGTTGCCCAGAAAACCATCGGGCTTGCCGAGCACGCCGATGGCGGCGAGCGCGCCCTTCTCCAGCGCCGTTTTCAGACCGTTGGTGGCGTCTTTGTCGGTCAGGTCGCTCAGCGACAAGGCCCAGGCCTGCTGCCGGGCGGCCAGCACCAGGAGGGCGGTCGTGGCTGCAAGCGACTGGTTAAACTGACGACGCTGCATGGTGAACTCCTCTGCGTTTGAACCATCCAAATGCCTGCGCCGCACCACGCGGTGCCTTGCACCCGAGCGGCAACCCAGCCATCTTTTCTGCGCACATCACTATGACACACCCCTGTTTCCCCTCCAGCCGCCGCACATGGGCGGCCTGGGCCACCCTGGTTGTGCTGGCGGCGCCGCTGCTGCTGGGCGGCTGCGGCACGCGCGACGCGGCACCGGCGTCCACCTTTGTGCTGCTCGATGGCTCCAAAATCACCACTGCCGATCTGTTGGGCAAGGTCACGCTGGTGAATTTCTGGGCCACCACCTGCGTGTCCTGCGTCAAGGAAATGCCCATGCTCGCGGCCACCTACAACAAATACAAGGACCAGGGCTATGAGACCGTCGCCGTCGCCATGAGCTACGACCCACCGGCCTGGGTGCTCAACTTTGCGCAGACCCGCCAGCTGCCGTTCAAGGTGGCACTGGACAACACGGGCGAAATCGCCAGCAGCTGGGGCGATGTGAAGCTCACCCCCACCACCTACCTGGTGAACAAGCAGGGCAAGATCGTCAAACGCTATGTCGGTGAACCGGACGAGGCGGCGCTGCACCGGTTGATCGAAAAGCTGCTGGCCGCAGGCTGATGCCCGCCTCCCAGACCTGAGCCCCTGCTCAGTCTTTGCGGAAGTCGTCGTGACAGGCTTTGCAGGACTGGCCAGCGGCACCGAAGGCGGTCTTGATGGCGTCCAGGTTGCCGGTCTTGGCAGCGGCGGCCAGCTTGCCGACCTCCGCCTGCATCTTGTCGGCGCCTTCCTTGAACTTGGCCTGTTCGGTCCAGATCGCTGGCAACGCGCGGGTGTCTCCCTTGTCGGTGCCCGCGCCGAAGGCGGCCCAGGGCAGCTTGCTCATGGTTTCGACGATGGCGGCGTTGTCGGCTGCGACCTTGGCATCGAACGGCACGCGGTTGTTGGCCATGGCGCCGATGCGGCCGAAATGCGCGGCCATCACGGTGAAACTGGCCTTGCGGTACTTGATCGCATCCTCCGGTTTCTGGAACTGGGCCATGGCCGGGGTGGACAGGATGGCGGTGGCGGCAACGAGAGCGGCAACGAGGGCTTTCTTCATGTGAGCTCCTGGGCGTGGGGTTTGAGTGGATTGCTGTAGGACGGATGTGCTACAAGCGCAGTGAGTCTACGATTTTCCATTGGGTTCCGTGGAAATGATCGATCAGGATTTGTATCCATGGGGCCTGCCAACATCCCATCCAAGAGGAAGAATCGTCATGCACACCATCCGCGTCTGGGACCTGCCGACCCGCCTGTTCCACTGGGCGCTCGTGCTCTGCGTCGTCGGGCTCATCGTCACCGGCAACATCGGGGGCAACACCATGGTCTGGCACGGGCGCCTGGGCTATGCGGTGCTCACCCTGCTGCTGTTCCGGCTCGCCTGGGGCCTCCTGGGTGGTCACTGGTCGCGCTTTTCCAGTTTTCTCTACGCGCCGTCCAGCGTCCTGACCTACCTGCGCGGTCAGGGCCAACCCGAACACAGCGTGGGCCACAACCCGCTGGGTGCGCTCTCGGTGTTTGCGTTTCTGCTGATCCTGCTGGCCCAGGTGGGCAGCGGCCTGTTTGCCGACGACGAGATCGCCTTCAGCGGCCCACTGGCCGGTCTGGTCTCTGGCGATTGGGTCAGTGAAGCGACCAGTTACCACAAGAACGTGGGCAAATTCATCCTGATCGCCCTGGTGGCGCTGCACCTCGGTGCCATCGCTTTCTACAAGCTGTTCAGAAAGCAGGCCCTGGTTGCCCCGATGATCGTGGGCGACAAGACGGTGCCGTCACCCGTGCCCGCATCGCAAGACAACGCCCGCACCCGCCTGCTGGCCCTGGTGGTCCTGGTGCTGTGCGCGCTCGCCGTCTACGCCATCGTGTCCCTGGGAGGCGGCATGGTGCCCGCCACCAGTTTCGCCTGAGCCCGGCCTTCTGGACGCACGGCGCACCGGCAGACTGCCGTATAGTCACTTTTCCTGGCGTTGCCGCATCTCCATCACGACGTGACCGCCCCCGACATCCAGCTGCGCGTGGCCGACTCCCCCGAGGATCTGGCCGCCATCCGAGCCCTGTTTCTCGACTACCAGGCCTATCTGGGTATCGATCTGTGCTTCCAGGGTTTCGCCCAGGAGCTGGACAACCTGCCTGGCGACTACGCCGAACCGGCAGGCTTGCTGATCCTGGCCTCCGTGGGGGGATCGCCAGCCGGTTGCTGCGCCTTCCGGCCGCTGGCCTCCAGCGACCACCTGAACGCCTGCGAGATGAAACGGCTCTTCGTGCGCCCCGCGTTCCGAGGCTTCGGGCTCGGACGCCTGCTGGTGGAGCAGGTGATGGCGCGCGCATCGATGGCCGGCTACAGCACCATGCTGCTCGACACGCTGCGCGACATGGAAGCGGCCCGCGCGCTGTACCAGGAAGTGGGTTTTGTCGAGGTCGCCCCTTACTACCACAACCCCTTGCCGGGCGCGCACTACCTGATGGCCGACCTGGTCAGCGGTTCCCGTCTCTGAGCCTGTGCACCGAACAAGGCCGGGCACCTGAGGGTGCCCGGCCTTTTGGGTGCCGAGAAATCGCTGGATCAGAGCGCCTTGGCCTGGGCCAGCAGCGTGGCTGCGTCGCTCACCTCGAACTTGCCCGGGCCTTCGACGTTCAGCGTCTGGACCACGCCGTCCTTGGATCAGCATCGAGTAACGGTTGCTGCGCAAGCCCATGCCTTTGCTGCTCAGGTCCAGCGTCAACCCGGTGGCCTTGGTGAAGTCGGCGCTGCCGTCGGCCAGCATGCGCACCTTGTCGCCGGTTTTCTGGTCGCGCGCCCAGGCGCCCATGACGAAGGCGTCGTTCACGCTCAGGCACCAGATTTCGTCCACACCGGCGGCCTTGAAGGCCGCCTGCTGCGCCACAAAACCGGGCACGTGCTTGGCCGAGCAGGTGGGCGTGAAGGCACCGGGCAGCGCAAAGAGCGCGATGGTCTTGCCCGCGCTGGCCTTGACCGTGTCCACCGGGTTCGGGCCGATGCTGCAACCATTGCCTTCGACTTCAACGAACTCCATCAACGTCGCTGCCGGAATCTTGTCGCCGACCTGGATCATGTCTCGCTCCTCGTGTGATGGCCCGCAGGCCGCTGTGTTGGGCTCGGACAAAAACATCCGGGCCGGAAAAAGAAAAAGCGACCGGATTGTCGGTCGCTTTTCGAGGTCACGCTGCGGGCAGCGCGAACAGGCTTACACCAGCTCGGCTTTTTGCACCAGGCGGGTGGCCACCCAGTTCTTGGTCTTGGACAGCGGACGGCTTTCCGAGATCTCGATCACGTCGCCCATCTTGTACTCGCCCTTTTCGTCGTGGGCGTGGTACTTGCTGGACTTGGCCACGATCTTGTCGTAGAGCTCGTGCTTGACACGGCGCTCGACCAGGACCGTCACGGTCTTGGCCCGCTTGTCGCTGACGACCTTGCCGATCAAGGTGCGCTTGAGGGATGTTTTAGCTTCCGTCATGGGTTCGCTCCTTATTTGCCGGCCGCAGCAGCGCGCTGCTTCTCGGCCAGAATGGTCTTGGCGCGCGCGATCGAACGACGGGTGTCGCCCAGCGTGGCGTTGTTGTTGAGTTGTTGCGTGGCCTTCTGCATGCGAAGACCGAAATGGGCCTTCTGCAGCGACTTCACTTCGGCTTCGAGGCCGGCCACATCCTTTTGGCGCAGTTCAGCAGTTTTCATATCTTGTTCTCCTGAATCACTGACCCAGCATGCGCGTCACGAACGTGGTGCGCAGCGGAAGTTTGGCGGCGGCCAGCGTGAAGGCTTCACGAGCCAACTCTTCGGTCACGCCGACGATCTCGTAGAGCACCTTGCCGGGCTGGATTTCAGCCACGTAGTACTCGACCGAACCCTTGCCGTTGCCCATGCGGACTTCGGCAGGCTTCTGGGAAATCGGCTTGTCCGGGAACACGCGGATCCAGATGCGGCCACCACGCTTGACGTGACGGGAAATCGCACGGCGTGCGGCTTCGATCTGGCGGGCCGTGAGGCGACCGCGGTCGGTGGACTTCAGACCGAAGTCTCCGAACGCCACGGTGGCGCCGCTGGTTGCGACGCCGGTGTTGCGGCCTTTTTGTTCTTTGCGGAATTTACGGCGAGCGGGTTGCAGCATGTTTATTCTCCTTTGCCGTCCGCAGGTGCTGTACTGCCAGCATTGGCGGGTGCGTCTTTGCGAACGCGCTTAACGGCGGGTTTGTCGGCGCCTTCGGTGGCAATGGCGGGCTTGTCGCTGCCATCGGCCGGGGCGGCATTGGCGCCAGGGCGGCGCACCGCAGCGCGGGCAGGCGGGCCTGCCGGACGCTCACGGCGCGGACCACGGGGGCGGCGGTCTTCTTCGGAGCGCGGTGCCTCGGCGGCCACCGGTGCATCGTTGCGACCCAGGGTGTCGCCCTTGTAGACCCAGACCTTGACACCGATGATGCCGTAAGTGGTCTTGGCTTCGGACGTGCCGTAGTCGATGTCGGCGCGCAGGGTGTGAAGCGGCACGCGGCCTTCGCGGTACCACTCGCAGCGGGCGATTTCGATGCCGTTCAGACGGCCGGAGGACATGATCTTGATGCCCAGGGCACCCAGACGCATGGCGTTCTGCATGGCGCGCTTCATGGCGCGG
>PNMN01000173.1 GCA_013823655.1 Comamonadaceae bacterium
TGCCAGAGGTGCCTCGGGAGTCTGTTTCGAGGCTTGTTGTTGACCGTTTTGACTGTAAGGAGTCTATATGAGCAAGTTCAAACACGCCGCACTCGCACTGGCCGCAGCCGGTTTGCTGTCGGCACAGGCGCATGCCGGTGAAGCGCAGGTGCAAGACCTGCAAGCAGTGCCGGTGGCGGCGTTCAGCCAGTCGGACATTCAATCGATGTTCGAGCAGGCCGGGCAGCCGATGGAGATGGCGGCGCTTTCGACCGCTGAGATGAAGGAGACGGAGGGGGCGGTCTGGTGGTTTGCTGCCTACTACTATGGGCCAGCAATCGCGGGGGCTGGCTCTTGGTTGGCAACTTCGGGATGGAGAGCGATCCCCGGTTTCTATCACAACGTTCGGCAACGCTGGTAATTGATAACCATGGCCTTCCCGTTTGATCTGTTGGATGTATTTCTTCCGGAGATAGCGCACTGGATGGCCGGCAAGTCCACCTCAGAAAAGAGAAGGTTTCGAAGGGCTGGGGTGGGCTTGTTCATGCTGGGCGTGTTCTTAGCCATAGGCATTTGCTTTTTTGAATCCGCAATGGTTTGGGCCTTCAACTCGCTTGAGTGGGCATACTTTGTCGCCTTCCTTTGTGCCGCTTGTGGTGGGGGACTGCTAGTCTGCACTGTCGTAGACAAAAGACTAAACCGCGATGTCGATTAAAGGCGTTTCTCGCCTTGGCGCCATACATGCGGAGGCATTCCCAACTTCAAGCTCTGCCCGGTTTATCAACGCTTGCGTTAGCCATGATCCCTTCTGCAGTTTCCTTTTCCTTTTGCTCGAACGCCCGTTTTCGCGTTCTGATTTCCCACGTTGGCAAGCGGTGATGGCGGTTTTGCCTCTTGGAGCTTTGGTTTGGCTTGGCCCCAGCTTTCGCGCTGCGCTGCCCGGTGTATCGCCGCCGCCGATCGGGCTGCCTGTGTCGATGGGTTTGGCGCTTGAGGTGGGGGCTTGATGCGCTCCTTCTTTCTTCCCTGGGTGTGGACTTGCTGTGTTTTGCTGCAAACGGCGGCAATCGTTCGCGCCGAGATTCCCCCCGAGCCCCCAGGCGCTATAGGGGCCTTGCTGAGGACCTACTCTGCCAGCGGGTTCGTGCCCCTGAAAAGCTGGAAGACGTTGCGCGACGAGCGCATCGTGAAGCAGGACCTGGACTACTCCTGCGGCGCCGCTTCGCTGGCGACCTTGCTGAACAGTTTCTATGGCCAGAACCTGAGCGAAGAAGCCTTGCTCAAGGCCATGGACAAGGGCGATGGCCGGGCCAGCTTCGACGACATGGCGCGCGCGCTGACGCAGTTCGGCTTTCGGGCACACGGTTTTGCCGCGAGCTGGGAGCAACTGGCGCGGCTGAAGATGCCGGTGATCCTTTACGTCAAGCACCGCAAGGACGACCATTTCACCGTGCTGCGCGGCATCAGCGGCGATGCGGTCTGGCTGGCCGATCCGAGCCTGGGCAACCGCACCTACAGCCGAGAGCAGTTTCTGGCGATGTGGCAGACCCGCGCTGGTGCAGACGACGGCCTGGCGGGCAAGTTCCTGGCGGTGTTGCCCGCCAACGCGCAAACGCCAGCGCTGGATGACTTTTTTACCCGTGCACCGGTGCGTCAGTCGGCACCGGTGATCTCGAATTTGGCCAGCCAGGCATGGCGACCCTGATGTGACGGCTTTTTTTCAAAGGGAGTGAACATGTTCAAGCGTTTTCGTCTTCTGGGTGCTGGCTTGCTCGCGCTGGGCTTGCTGGCGCCGGTCACCCATGGGCTGGCGCAGCCCGGCAGCGCGCCCAGCGCGCAGGCGGCAGCACCGGCTGGCGACTGGCTGCGCCTGTTGCAGTCCGCCAGCATCGAGCGGGTGCTGCGCGAGATGCCCACCTACTTCAAGCAAGGGCTGGATCAGGCCAAGGCCCAGGGCGTGCCGGTGCCACCCGAGGTCGAGTCGGCGCTCAAAGCCGCCGCAGATGAAGTGTTTGGCTTCGACGGCCTGCAGCGTGCGGCCATGGCCCACCTCCAGGCCAGCCTGAGCGCGGAGCAACTGGCCGACTGGCTGGCCTTCTACAGCACGCCGCTGGGCAAAAAGCTCACGGTGGCCGATGAGCGTGCGGCCTCGTCGGCCTTCCAGAGCCTGCTGATGGAGCGCGCGCCGCAAGTGATGGAAACGCTCAGCCGGGACGCTGGCCGCATGGCGTTGCTGCAATCCTGGCTGCAGGCCACCGATGCGGTGGAGCAGGGCACCAACATGGCGTTGCAGAGTCAGCTGGCGCTGGAATGGGGTTTGATCTCGACCATGCCGCAGGCCGTTGGCAAACCGAGCTTTGAGGAGGTGAAGAACCACATGAGTTCGCAGCGTTTCGCGATCCGGGCCCAGGTGTCGCAAATGGTGCTCGTCCACTCTGCCGCGGCGTATCAGGAGTTCAGTCAGGAGGAGTTGGGGCAGATGCTGCAAAGGGCCAACAGCCCGGCGGGCAAGGCGCTTTACATCGACTTCAGCCGTCAGCTCTACCTCACTCTGGTGGCCCTGACGGAGAAGACCGGGCAGGCTGCGGGACGTCGGCTGGCACAACAGCCTGCCTGAGGCGGGTGCTGAACCCAGGCAACGGCGATGGCTTTCCCGTTCGATGTTCTGGACCTCTTTCTGCCCGAGATCGCCCATTGGATGGCCGGGCGCTCGACCTCGGAAAGACGCCGTCTGCGGCGCGCCGGAACCGGACTGCTGCTGACGGGCTGCGGACTCGGTCTGTTGACGTGGTGGGCGCCGGAGCTGGCGGTCTGGGCTTTCCGAGATGCCGGATGGGCTGTGTTTGTGGCGCTTTTGTTTGGCGCCTGTGGCGTTGGTCTTCTGTGCTGGTACAAGTTGGAGCAGTTCATCGCAAGCTGGCAACATGGGCGCTCTCCGCCGTCCAACTCATAAAGCGCAGCGGTCGCTCGACCTGCGCTGCGGGCTTGACACCACACCAGTGATCCGGCCCGATGAACTCTTGATGTCCGTTCGGGCTGGGCGGGTCGTTGCCTTGCTTGCCCGATCATCCTGAGCCTGTCGAAGGACAAGCTCAGGGCGAACGGTTCAAACTTCATGAGACTGCGGAGCACTATCGGGCGGGCCTGAGCAGCAGCACCAGCGCCCCGGCGCCGCCATGGGCGGGGCGGGCCTGCACGAAGGCCAGCACCTCGTTTTTCTGCACCAGCCAGCGTTGCACCCGGCTCTTGAGCACCGGCGTTCGACCCGGCGAGCCCAGGCCTTTGCCGTGCACCACGCGCACGCAGCGCAGGCCTTGCTGGTGCGCTTGGCGCAGGAAAGCGCCCAGGGCGTCGCGCGCCTCGTCGGTGCGCAGGCCGTGCAGGTCGATCTGGCGCTGGATGCTCCAGTGCCCTTCGCGCAGCTTGCGCACCACGTCCGGTCCCAGCCCGGGGCGGCGAAAGCTCAGCGTTTCATCGGTGTGCAGCAGGGTCTCGACATCGAATTCGTCCGACAGCGCTTCGCGCATCACCGCCTGCTCGTCGAGCTGGCGCTGGCGCGGCGTGGGCTCCACCGGGCGCTGTGGGTGGTGCACACGGCGGGGGGTGACCAGCGGCTGCACCGGCCCCACCGCCAGTTCAAACAGCCGCTTTTCGCGGTCCAGCCGCCGCAGCCGCAGGCGCTCGGCCTCGCGCGCTGCGGTTTCGGCGGCCGCCCGCTGGGCGATCAGCTTCTGCAGTGGTTTGAGTTCGGCCAGCGAGCGCACTTTCATGGTGGCGCGATTCTCGCGCAGGCGGCGCAGCCAGGGCTGGTGACATGCATGGCTGAACCTACAGGTGAATGGCCGGAGCGCGTGACCGAGCCAGCACACGCCGTGGAACTGGCTGTGCCAGGCCACAGGGTGCGTCCCCCCGGGGGGAAGCCGCGCAGCGGCGCAGGGAGCATCTCTCTTGCCACCGGAGCGCGTGCCTCGCCCAGGGCACCCGTGGAACTGGCTGTGCCAGGCCACAGGGTGGGTCCCCCCGGGGGGAAGCCGCGCAGCGGCGCAGGGGGGCAGATCAGACCAGTCCGAGTTCGGCCATCGAGGTCGCGGCATCCCGCGTGACGATGAAGTGGTCGAGCACGCGCACGTCCACCAGCGCCAGTGCCGCTTTGAGCGATTGCGTGAGCGTTTCGTCGGTGCGTGAAGGGCGGGCTTCGCCGCTCGGGTGGTTGTGCGCCAGCACCAGGGCGGCGGCGTGGTGGTGCAGGGCGCGCAACACCACCTCGCGCGGGTAGACGCTGGTCTGCGTGAGCGTGCCGCGAAACAGCTCTTCCATGGCCAGCAGGCGGTTCTGGCTGTCCAGGAACAGCACGGCAAACACCTCGTGCGCGCGCGCGCCCAGCTGCAGCTGCAGGTAGTCGCGCACCGCCTGGGGGCTGTCGAACAGTGGTTTCTGCTGCAGCTCCTGCGCCAGCGCGCGGCGCGCGAGTTCGAGCACCGCCACCACCTCGGCGCGTTTGGCCGGCCCCAGGCCTTTGATGACCTTGAGCGCATCGGCCCCGGTGTGCAGCAGGCCGCCCACGCCGCCAAAGCGGTCCAGCAGTTCCTGCGCGAGCTGGATCACGTTCTTGCCGGCCATGCCGGTGCGCAGAATCAGGGCCAGCAGTTCGGCGTCGCTCAACGCCGACGGCCCGCGGGCGAGTAGCTTTTCGCGCGGGCGCGCGTCGCTGGGCAGGCTCTTCAGCCCGGTGTTGGCAAGGCCATTCATGGTTTTCCTCCCTGGGTCAGCCCGCTTTTTACAATAGGGGCTGTTTGCCGCAACGCTCCGAAACCCGCTGTCGCCGGGCTGGTCGGCGCATTTCCCAGCCTCCATCCCCATTTTGTCCATGTCCCAAGTCCAAGCAGGTTCCTTTCTCACGCTGCACTACCGCATGTGTGGTCCGCAGGGTCAGGTGATCATCGACACCTTCGAGCAAGGCCAGCCGGCCACGCTCAGCCTGGGTTCTGGCCAGCTCTCGCCGGCCATCGAACAGCGCCTGATCGGCCTGGAGGAGGGCGCCCGCAGTGTGATCGCACTCGACCCGGGCGAGGCCTTTGGCGAACACCAGCCACAGATGGTGCAGTGGGTGGCGCGCAAGCTGCTGAGCGAGCTGGGCGACCCGCATGCACCGTACGCGGTGGGCGACGTGGTGCAGTTCCCCACGCCCGATGGTCTGGGCAGTTACGCCGGGTCGGCCGTGGAGGTGCGGGCAGATGGCGCCGTGCGGTTCGACTTCAACCACCCGCTGGCGGGGCAACCCGTGGTGTTCGAAGTGCAACTGATCGGGGTGCTGGAATGAGTGAAAAATCGAGCGCAGCGCCGGGCCGCCCCAAGCAAGCGAGCGCCCCCTCGGGGGGCAGCGAACCACACGAAGTGGGGAGCGTGGGGGCTGAAATCCTGCTCGCCGAGCCGCGCGGCTTTTGCGCCGGTGTGGACCGCGCCATCGAGATCGTGGAGCGTGCGCTGGCCAAGTTCGGCCGACCCATTTATGTGCGCCACGAGATCGTGCACAACACCTACGTGGTCAACGACCTCAAGGCCAAGGGCGCGATCTTCATCGAAGCGCTGTCCGACGTGCCACCCGGCGCCACGCTGGTGTTCTCGGCGCACGGCGTGAGCAAAGCGGTGCAGGACGAGGCCCGGGCGCGCGGTTTCCAGATTTTTGACGCCACCTGCCCGCTGGTGACCAAGGTGCACGTGGAGGTGGCCAAGCTGCACCGGGAAGGCTTTGAGTTCATCATGATCGGCCACAAAGGCCACCCCGAGGTGGAGGGCACCATGGGCCAGCTCGACAGCGGCATCCACCTGGTGGAAGACGCGGCCGATGTGGCGCGCGTGCTGCCCGCGCAGACCGAGAAGCTGGCCGTGGTGACGCAGACCACGCTCTCCGTGGACGACGCGGCCGGCATCCTGGCGGCGGTGAAGGCGCGCTTCCCCCGGGTGCGCGAACCCAAGCAGCAGGACATCTGCTACGCGACGCAAAACCGGCAGGACGCGGTGAAGCTGCTCAGCCCGCAGGTGGACGTCGTCATCGTGGTGGGCAGCCCCACCAGCTCCAACAGCAACCGCCTGCGCGAAGTGGCCCTGAAGCTGGGCACGCCCAGCCACATGGTGGACAACGCGGGCGAACTGCAGGCCGAATGGTTTGAAGGCCGCTCGCGCGTGGGCCTGACGGCCGGCGCCTCGGCGCCCGACATCCTGGTGCAGCAGGTCATCGAGCGCCTGCGCGAACTCGGCGCCATCGCGGTGCGCCGCATGGACGGCCTGACCGAAACCATCAAGTTCCCGCTGCCCAAGGGGCTGAAGATCGAGGGCGAGGGGCCGGTCGACCACATCAATTGAAACCCCGCGCCGTGGTCTGACCCAGGCCAGCGCGGAACCGGCTTTGCCGGGCCGCTGCTGGCGCCCCTT
>PNMN01000174.1 GCA_013823655.1 Comamonadaceae bacterium
GGGAGGTCGGAGATTTTGAGGGCTGGCTTCATGGGTGGGAATGTCCTTGGGGTGCGGTCAGACGCCGTGTGGACGACGACGGCTGCTTCCTGGAGAAGCGGATACGAGGCAGTGGGCACCAGGCCGTCTGCGCAAGGGATGGCGATGGATTGTACCGTAATGGGAATTATTCGCAACAAATTGATCCAGATCATGTGATTGCCGGGGGTTCCCGCATAGCATGGCGGTGCGGAGTCACACACCCGGAGTCGCACACCCATTTGGTCGTTTGAACAGGGAGCCCACACCATGAGACCAGCTTCGTTGATGCCAACCCGGGCACCGACCCGGCGCACCCCGGCGCCAGACGCTGCGGCATGGAGTCTGTCGCTCAGGCAGGCCGAGCAGGCGCGGCACGCCGGGCAGTTGCTGATGGCCTTGGCGCACTACCGGCAAGCCCTGGCACAGGCGCAGCAGGCGCTGCAAGCCCAGCACCCGCTGCGGCACGAAGAAGCCTTGCAGGCGCTGGTGACCAGCAGCGCGGCGCTGGCCGAGCTGACCGAAGAGGCGCAATCACCGGCGCTGGCGGCGCGCATCCGCGCCGACCTGCACAGGGCCTTGCACAAGCTGCTGTGTGGCCAGGTGGTGTTGCGCAGGTCGGCGCTGTGGCATTGCCGCGTCTCGCACGAGGCGCTGATGCGGCATGTGCAGGACCACGGCTGGAGCGCCGACATCGAAGCCGCACTGCGCGCGGGCTGCATGGCGATGCACTGCGCGAGCGTGGCAGGCCCACCGCCCTCGACGCACTGAGCCTGGTTGAACCGGTTCAGGTGTTCAGGCGCTACAGGCGCGTCACCCGCACCTGCGTCTGCAACCGCCGCACGTCTTCGGGTTTGCACAGGGCGGTGCCCGCGCTCAGCAGCGTGGCCGAGCCGGCCGCGATGCCCCAGCTGAAGGCCTGCGCCAGTGGCTGGCCCTGCTGCAGACCCCAGACCAAACCGCCCACAAAGCTGTCGCCCGCGCCCACCGCACTGGCCACCGGTATGTCCAGCGGCGGCGCGCTCCACATCGCATCGCGGGTGACCAGCAGCGCCCCCAGGTGGCCGAGCGTGAGCGCCACCACCTCGGCCCGACCGTCCAGCACCTGCTGGCGTGCGGCGGCCTGCCATTGTTCGGCGGTCTCCAGCGGGCGACCCGCCAGCTCGCGCAGCTCCTTCAGGTTGGGCTTGAACAGGTACACCCCTTCGGCCAGGGCCGCCGCCAGCGCCGGGCCGGAGGTGTCGAGCACCATGCGCGCGCCACGTGCACGGCACAGGCGGGCCAGCCGGGCGTAAAAGTCCAGCGGCACGCCCGGCGGCAGGCTGCCGCTGGCGACCAGCAGATCGGGGAATTCCGCCAGGCCTTCGAGATGCAGCAGGCAGGCCTGCCACTCGGCTTCGCTCAGGTGCGGGCCGGGCATCACGAAACGGTATTCGGCGCCGGTGCTGTGCTCGTGCACCGTGAAGCTCACGCGGGTTTCCTCGGCGATGGGCAGGAACACCGCCGCCAGCCCTTCCTCGCGCATGCGCCGCTCCAGCCAGTGGCCGGGCGAGCCGCCGGTGGGGCACAGCGCGGTGCAGTGCCCGCCCAGGCGGGTGAGCACGCGCGCCACGTTGACGCCGCCGCCGCCGGCGTCGTGCAGCGTGTCGCCGCAGCGCAGCTTGTGGGTGGGCACGACGCGCTCGGTTTCGGTCGCCAGATCGACCGCCGGGTTCATCGTGAGGCACAGGACACTGAGACGGACTTCGTGGGAGTTCATGCCCGGTTTCTACCCGAAATCCGTGACGGCCCAACCGCCGATCAGCGCTGGTGCTTGAGCCGTTTGGCCGCAAAGGCCTCGCTCACGCGCAGGCCGCGGGTGCCTGGCACCAGGGTGAACGGTTGACCGGCATCGATGCGCCCGGGCTGCGCGACCGCCAGGTAGAAGCCCGGGCAGAGCCGCTCCATCATCAGCCGACCCGCCGTGTTCAGTCCCATGACCGCGTTGAGTTTGAAGCAGGGTTCGCGCGGTGCCGTCACGCGCAGCACACAGCCCGGGAAATGCAGCTCGTCACCGATCCAGACCTCGGTTTCCAGCAACCCTTCGATGCTCAGGTTCTCGCCCATGAAGCCGGGCGGCAGGGACTCATTGAAGAGGCTCACACCCGCTTCGCGCCGTTGCGCCTGCCAGTAGGACAGGTGTTCGACCGGGTAGGCGTAAAGCGCCTTGTCCAGCCCGCCATGCACCGAGGGGTCGGCCTGTTCGTCACCGTGCAGCCCGAGCCGCCCAACGGCCACCGGGCCTGCCACGGGGGCCTTGCCGATGGCGGTGAGGATGTTGCGCCCACCGATGCGCAAAGGGCGGGCGGCACCGACGTTGACGCTGAGCAGGCGCAAAGCTTCAGCCGCGCATCAGCGCTTCGATCTCGTCGGCCTTCACCGGCACGCCACGGCTGATGAGTTCGCAGCCGGTCCCGGTGACGATGGCGTCGTCTTCGATGCGGATGCCGATGTTCCAGAACGCTTCGGGCACGCCCTCGCCCGGGCGCACGTACAGGCCGGGTTCGATGGTCAGCACCATGCCCGGGCGCAGGATGCGGCTCGGGCGGTCCTTGATGATTTCGCCGCTCAGCGGGTCCTTGCGTTCGTTCACCGTGCCCACTTCGCTCGGCTCCACGTAGCCGCCGCAGTCGTGCACGTCCATGCCCAGCCAGTGGCCGGTGCGGTGCATGTAGAACGGGAAGTAGCTGCGGTTGGCGATCACGTCCTGTGCGCTGCCGACCTTGTTCTTGTCCAGCAGGCCGACGTCGAGCAGGCCCTGCGCCAGCACCGCCACGGTGGCTTCGTGCGGGTCGGTGAAGCGCGCACCGGCCTGGGTGGCGGCCACGGCGGCGTCCTGCGAGGCCAGCACCAGCTCGTACAGCGTGCGCTGCGGCCCGGTGAACTTTCCATTCGCCGGGAAGGTGCGGGTGATGTCCGACGCATAGCCGTCCAGCTCGCAACCGGCGTCGATCAGCACCAGCTCGCCGCTGCGGATCGGCGCGGCGTCGGCGCGGTAGTGCAGGATGCAGGCGTTGGCGCCGGCCGCCACGATGCTGCCGTAGGCCGGGGTCTGCGAGCCGTGCTGGCGGAACTCGTGCAGCAGCTCGGCGTCCAGGTGGTACTCGCGCACGTCCTGCCCGGCGCGTTGCATGGCGGCGCAGCGCTGCATGGCGCGGATGTGGGCGCGCGCGCTGATCTGCGCGGCGCGGCGCATGGTGTCCTGCTCGTGCGCGTCCTTGATCAGGCGCATCTCGTCGAGCGGGCCGCAGAGGTCGCGCTGTTGCTCGGGGCAGAGCGCGCCGTAGCGCACGCGGGCGCGCACCGGCTGCAGCCAGCCGTTGACGCGCGCGTCCAGCCCCTGGTGGGTCGCGAACGGGTACCAGACCACGCTGCGGTTTTCCAGCAGCTTCGGGCAACGCTGGTCCAGCTCGGCGACCGAAAACGCGGCCTGCACGCCCAGCGCGCCGGGCGCGGCGGTCGGGCCCAGGCGAAGACCGTCCCAGATCTCGCGCTCGGCGTCTTTCGGGTTGCAGAACAGCGTGCTCTCGCCTTCGCCCGTGATCACCAGCCAGGCGTTGGGCTCGGTGAAGCCGCTCAGGTAATAGAAATAGCTGTCGTGCCGGTACAGGAAGTCGCTGTCGCGGTTGCGCGGCTGCTCGGGCGCGGTCGGCACGATGGCGATGCCGCCGGGGCCGAGCTGGGCGGCGAGGCGGGCACGGCGTTGGGCGTAAATGGCGTGGGAGGTTTGTGCGTCCATGGTCGGCATTCTCCGTGTTTTGCAACGACTCCGCAGCGCAACTGCCCGGCGCGCAGCTCAGCCAAGGATGCGGTGGAACCTGCTGCGCATCGCCTTTGCCGTCTGGCGCAGCGGCCAACCGTTTGATCCGCAGCGCTTCGCCTCCGCCGCTTGACAACGATCCATAGAACCTTCGCCGGGCCACTCGCATTGCCCCCTTGGGGGGTGACGCCGCAGGCGGCGCGGGGGGTCAGCCCAACTCCGCGAGCCGCGCCGGCGTGCCCACATCCGTCCACGCCCCGGTGTACAGCTCGGCGCTCACCCGTCCGGCGTCCATGGCGCAGCGCAGCAGCGGCGCCAGCGGCGCGGCCGTGCCCTGGGGGTTGCCCGGCAGAGTGTCCAGCCAGGGCGCTTCAAACAGCGCCCGGCGGTACAGGCCGATGGTGCTGTAGGTGAAGCGTTCGCCCTCGCGGGTGTTCAGCGCCAGCCCAGTGGCGCTCAGGCCGAAATCGCCATCCGGGTTGTGCGGCGGGTTGGGCACCAGCCAGAGGTGGGCCAGCCTGTCGCTGGCTTCGAAACGGTCCACGCTGGCCTGCGTGAATTGAAAGCCGGGCACATACACATCACCAGCCAGCAGCCAGAACACATCGCCCAGCAGCGGCAGCGCGCGCGCGATGCCGCCCGCCGTTTCGAGCGCGTAGCCGAAGTCCTGGCCTTCGTGGGAATACACCAGCCGCGAGCCGGGGTGATGCTGCGACCAGTCGCTGAAATGCGCCTCGATCTGTTCTCCCAGCCAGGCGGTGTTGACCACCAGCGGGCCGAAGCCGCCCGCCGCCAGGGCCTCCATCGGCCACTGCATCAATGGCTTGCCGCGCACCACGAGCAAAGGCTTGGGCGTGGTGTCGGTCAGGGGACGCATGCGCATGCCGCGCCCGGCGGCGAGGATCATGGCGGGCGTGGTGTGGATCATGGTCGCAAAGAGCAAGCTGGCCGCGCATTATTGACGACGCAAAGCCGCGCCGGGGCGGCCCGATAAAATCGGAGGTTTGGCGCCGTCGGCGCAGCATTTCCTTCCCTCCCCTCCCCTCCCTTCCTCCCAGCCCATGTCCGACGCCATTGCCCCCACCGCCCCCGTTCCCGCCGCCGCCGTGAGCGCCCAGACCCAGGCCAACGCGATCCGCGCGCTCGCCATGGACGCGGTGCAGGCCGCCAATTCCGGCCACCCCGGCGCGCCCATGGGCATGGCCGACATGGCCGTCGCGCTGTGGGGTCGCCATCTGCGCCACAACCCGAGCAACCCCGGCTGGGCCAACCGGGACCGCTTCGTGCTGTCGAACGGCCACGGCTCGATGCTGATCTACGCGCTGCTGCACCTCACCGGCTACAAGCTGCCGATCGGCGAACTGAAGAATTTCCGCCAGCTGGGCAGCAAGACCGCCGGCCACCCCGAAGTGGGCCACACGCCCGGCGTGGAAACCACCACCGGCCCGCTGGGCCAGGGCCTCACCAACGCGGTGGGCATGGCGCTGGCCGAGAAGCTGCTGGCGTCCGAGTTCAACCGCAAGGTGGGTGATGTTGACCACACCATCGTCGACCACCACACCTACGTGTTCCTGGGCGACGGCTGCCTGATGGAAGGCATCAGCCACGAAGCCATCGCGCTGGCCGGCGCCTGGAAGCTGAGCAAGCTGATCGCCCTGTACGACGACAACGGCATCTCCATCGACGGCCAGGTCGCGCCCTGGTTCATCGACGACACGCCCCAGCGTTTTGAAGCCTGCGGCTGGAACGTGATCCGCGCGGTGGACGGCCACGACGCCGACGCGGTGGACAAGGCGATTGCCGCCGCCAAGAACAGCGCCGACAAACCGACACTGATCTGCTGCAAGACCCGCATCGGCCAAGGCAGCCCGAACCGCGCCAACACCGCCAAGGCCCACGGCGAGCCGCTGGGCGCGGAAGAAATCAAGCTCACCCGCGAGGCGCTGGGCTGGCGCCACGCGCCGTTTGTGATCCCGAAAGATGTGTACGCCGCCTGGGACGCCAAGGCCGCCGGCAAGGCCCTTGAGGCCGCCTGGAACGCCCAGTTCGCCGCCTACAAGGCCGCCTTCCCCGAGCTGGCCAAGGAGTTCGTGCGCCGCATGAAGGGCGAGCTGCCCAAGGCGTTCCACCAGGTCGCGGTCAACGCCGCCGTGCAAGCCCACACTTCAGGCCAGACCGTGGCCAGCCGCAAGGCCAGCCAGATCGCGCTGGAGCATTTCACGGCGGCCCTGCCCGAGTTGCTGGGCGGCAGCGCCGACCTCACCGGCTCCAACCTGACCAACACCAAGTCCACGCCCAGCCTGCGCTTCAACCTCGCTGGCAACGTGGTGAAGAACGAGGCCGGCCAGGGTGGCCGCCACATCAACTACGGCGTGCGCGAGTTCGGCATGGCCGCCATCATGAACGGCGTCGCCCTGCACGGTGGTTTCATCCCCTACGGCGGCACCTTCCTGACCTTCAGCGACTACAGCCGCAACGCCATCCGCATGGCCGCGCTGATGAAGCAGCGCGTGATCCACGTCTTCACGCACGACTCCATCGGCCTGGGTGAAGACGGCCCGACGCACCAGTCGGT
>PNMN01000175.1 GCA_013823655.1 Comamonadaceae bacterium
GGTCGGTCGCTCGGGGAAGCTGCGGTGAGTAGGCTGGTAAAGGGACAGACAGGGGGCCTCGCGTTGGGCCAGCAGCTGATTGAGGGTTTTACTATCGAGCAGTTTGTTCATGCACGGCCTCGTTCGTTCGGGTGGTAGGGTCCTCGCGGGGTATACCGATGATCGGTGCTTGGCAGCGACTGCGATCAATGGTCAAAGGCGGTTACTGAATACGACGTGGTCGCAGTACGCGGGTTCCTGCTCTGACCGGCAGTCGGACGCGCGGGCGGTAAGACATTGTTTCAGCGCGCCATGGAGTTGCTCAGGACCGGCGGTATTCCGGGCGTCTGGCCAGTCCCTCTTTCAGCGCCTGGATCAGCAGGCGCACCTTTGGCAGCGGATAGCGGCGTTGCGGGTAGACGGCCCAGACAGCGGTATTGGGCGGTCGATTGGCCTCGAGCAGCGACACCAGCTCCCCACGGCGCAGAGGTTCCTGAACGTAGTAATCCGGCAGCTGACAGAGGCCGAAGCCGCGCAGGGCGGCATCCAGTACCGCCTGGCCGCTGTTGCAGCGCCAGTTGCCACTAGGCTTGAACGGCTGCTCGCGACCATCGACCTGCAGTAACCAGGTATCGCTCGTGCCTACCAGGCAGTTGTGCCGTGCCAGTTCCGAAAGGGTGTGCGGGCGCCCGTAGCGTTCAAGATAGGCCGGTGCAGCGCACAGATACATGGCCCGTGGCGCGATGCGTGTCGCCACCAGTCGTGATTCGTTGAGCCGGCCCAGGCGGATGGCCAGGTCGTAGCCTTCCTGCACCAGATCCAGGGTACGGTTGGACAACTCGATCTCCACCCGTAGCTGCGGATGCTGCGCCATGAACTCGTTGAGCAGCGGCACGATGAAGCGCTCGCCGTAAGCCACGGCGGCGGTCATGCGCAGCAGCCCGGCAGGTGCTGCGTGCAAATCGCTGATGACGTGAAAGGCGTCGTCGCGCTCTTCGATCAGGCGCTGGCAGCGAGCGAGGAATGTATGGCCAGCTTCAGTCAGCGAGACGCGGCGCGTGGTGCGATAGAACAGCCGGGCCTGTAGCCGCTCTTCGAGCCGTGCCACCTGGCGGCTGACATGAGAGGAAGACACGCGCAGGTGTTCGGCGGCGCGCATGAAGCTGCCGCATTCAGCGACGGCGACGAATTCGTCGAGACCTTCCCAGCGGTTCATGCCGGCTCCAGAGAGTGAAAGACTCGATTGTCCCTGTATGGCAACAATGTTTCCACGTTTGAATCATTAACCCAGAGTGCCGATGAAACTACACTCTGCTCCATTCACCCAGGAGGAGCCCTGCATGACCATCAAATCACGCGCCGCCGTCGCTTTCGGCCCCAATCAGCCGCTACAGATCGTCGAAGTGGATGTCGAGCCGCCCAAGGCCGGCGAGGTGCTGGTGCGCATCGTCGCTACCGGCGTCTGCCATACCGATGCGTATACCTTGTCCGGTGAAGATTCCGAAGGCGTGTTTCCCTGCATCCTTGGTCATGAGGGCGGCGGTATCGTCGAAGCTGTGGGCGAGGGTGTGACGTCGGTGGCCGTGGGTGATCACGTGATTCCGCTGTATACCGCCGAATGTCGCCAGTGCAAATTCTGCACATCCGGCAAGACCAACCTGTGCAGCTCGGTGCGCGCCACCCAGGGCAAGGGCCTGATGCCGGACGGCACCACCCGCTTCAGCTATCAGGGCCAGCCGATCTACCACTACATGGGCACCTCGACCTTTTCCGAGTACACCGTGTTGCCGGAAGTCTCGGTGGCGAAGATTCCCAAGGAAGCGCCGCTGGACAAGGTTTGCCTGCTGGGTTGCGGCGTGACCACCGGCATCGGTGCGGTGCTCAACACCGCCAAGGTGGAAGAGGGCGCCACTGTGGCCATCTTCGGCCTCGGTGGCATCGGTTTGGCGGCGATCATCGGCGCGAAGATGGCCAAGGCCAGCCGCATCATCGCCATCGACATCAATCCCTCCAAGTTCGCCATCGCCGAAGAGCTGGGCGCTACCGATTTCGTCAACCCGAAGGATCACGACAAGCCGATTCAGGAAGTCATCGTCGAGATGACCGACGGTGGCGTGGATTACTCCTTCGAGTGCGTCGGCAACGTGCAGCTGATGCGCGCCGCGCTGGAATGTGCGCACAAAGGTTGGGGCGAGTCGATCATCATTGGTGTCGCCGGCGCCGGTCAAGAAATCAGCACCCGTCCGTTCCAGCTGGTGACCGGCCGGGTCTGGCGCGGCAGCGCCTTTGGTGGCGTGAAGGGCCGCACCGAGCTGCCAAGCTATGTCGAGAAATCACAGAGCGGCGAGATCCCGCTGGATACCTTCATCACCCACAACATGGGGCTGGAGGAAATCAACAAAGCCTTCGATCTGATGCACGAAGGCAAGAGCATTCGTACTGTCATTCATTTCTGATCCGCAGGGCGGATAACGCCGTCGCCAGACGGCTTATCCACCTCGGTCGGTGGAAAACGCTTCGCGGTTTTCCACCCTACGTGAGGCATATCCATGACTCTTGAGAATATTTCCTGCAACAAGAGCTTCGGCGGCTGGCACAAACGCTACCGCCATCGCTCCAGCAGCCTGAACTGCGACATGGTGTTTGCCGTGTACCTGCCGCCTCAGGCAGAGCAGGGCGAGAAACTGCCGGTGCTCTATTGGCTCTCGGGGCTGACCTGCACCGACGAGAACTTCATGCAGAAGGCCGCTGCGCAGCGGCTGGCCGCGGAGCTGGGCCTGATCATCGTCGCGCCGGACACCAGCCCGCGGGGTGCGGATGTACCAGACGACCCGGACGGCGCCTGGGATTTCGGCCTGGGTGCAGGCTTCTACCTCAACGCCACCGAGCAACCCTGGGCGCAGCACTACCGCATGTACGACTATGTGGTTGTTGAGCTGCCAGCGCTGATCGAGGCGAATTTCCCGGTCTCCGACAAGCGCGGTATCAGCGGGCATTCCATGGGCGGACATGGTGCGCTGGTGTGCGCACTGAAAAATCCGGGGCGCTATCGCTCGGTTTCAGCTTTTTCGCCCATCACCAACCCCGCCAGCTGTCCCTGGGGCGAGAAGGCTTTTTCCCGTTATCTGGGTGAAGACCGCTCACGCTGGCGGGAATGGGATGCTTGTGCGCTGTTGGCCGAAGCGGGAGAGAAGTTGCCGATCCTGGTCGACCAGGGTGATCGCGATGACTTCATGGAAAACCAGCTCAAACCCGAGGCGCTGGAGGCTGCGGCCAAGGCGGCCAATCACCCGCTGACGCTGCGTATCCAGCCGGGTTACGACCACAGCTACTACTTCATCGCCAGCTTCATCGACGACCACCTGCGGCACCATGCCCAGGCGTTGCAGGGCTGAGGCCTGGTTCAGGTGGTTGGTCGACGCGTGGAAGATGCTTCGCAGTCATCCACCCGCTCTGTTCACGCAGCCTGCAGATCGAAAGATGTAGGTCGGGTTAGCTGAAGGCGTAACCCGACTGCCGTCCTCAGCCGCCAGCCAGATGGCTAGCGGCCTGGCGGTGGTCGGCGATCAAACCGGCCAGATCCAGCCCTTCGATCTGGCCGTCAATCACCTTCCAGCGACCGCCAATCATTACCCGGTCGGCCCTGTCGGCAGCGCACAACAACAGTGCGGCAATGGGGTCGTGACTGCCGGAAAAGCGCAGCTCGTCAAGCTTGAACAGAGCCAGATCAGCCTGCTTGCCCGGCGCGATCTCGCCGATGTCGGAACGTCCCAGTAGCTTTGCCGAGCCACGGGTTGCCCAGCCAAGGACCTTCTCGGGCGTGATCTTTCCGGCGCCGTAGCGCAGGCGCTGGATGAACAACGCCTGACGGGCTTCCAGCAGCATGTTCGAGGTGTCATTGGACGCTGAGCCATCGACGCCCAGCCCGATGGTTGCACCCTCGTCTTCGAGTTGCAGTGTTCGACAGATTCCTGAAGCCAGACGCATGTTCGAGCTGGGACAGTGGCAGATGCCGACACCCGCTGCACCGAGGCGGTCGATTTCGATCTGGTTGAAATGGATGCCGTGGGCCAGCCAGGTCTGCGGGCCGAGCCAGCCGACACTTTTCAGGTAATCGACGCTGCGCATGCTGAAACGGCGGATGCAGGCCTGCTGTTCGTCTGGCGTTTCGCCCAGGTGGGTATGCAGGCGCAGGCCGTGGGTTTGCGCCAGTTCGGCGCTGGCGCACATCAGTTCGCGGGTCACCGCAAAGGGTGAAGAGGGTGCCAGGGCAATCTGGATCTGCGCGCCATCGTCGCGCTCATGGTACTGCTCGGCCAGGCGCTGGCTGTCGGCCAGAATCACCTCGGCGCTCTGCACGCAGGCGCTGTTGTGCGACCCGGCGACGTTTATCGAGCCACGGCACAGGGTGGCGCGCATGCCCAGTTCGCGCACGGCCTCGACCTCGATGTCGATGGCCTGCTCCAGCCCTTCGGGAAACAGATAATGATGGTCCGCAGTCGTGGTGCAACCCGAGAGCAGCAGCTCGGCCAGCGCCACCTTGCTGGCCAGGGCGAGCTGCGCGGGTGTCAGCCTTGACCAGACGGGATACAGCGCCGGCAGCCAGTCGAGCACCGGGGCGTTGACCGCAGGCCCCCAGGCGCGGGTCAGTGTCTGGTGGAAGTGATGGTGCGCATTGACCAGCCCTGGCAGGACCACATGTTCGCGGGCATCGAAGGTTTCATCGACCGGGCGAGCCGGTGTCTGCCCTGCGGCCAGCAGCTCGACGATGACGCCGTTTTCGATCACCAGTCCGCCGGGCGCCTGATGATCGTTGGCCGTAAAAAGCGCGAGGGGGTTGCTGATCCAGAGCCGATTCCTTTCTGCCATGCGTGCCTCCTAACCGCCCAGGTAGGCGTCGCGAACCCTGGGGTTGACCAGCAGTTCTTCGCCGCTGCCCTGCATGACGATGTGGCCGTTCTCCAGTACATAGCCGCGATCAGCCAGCTTGAGCGCCTGATTGGCGTTCTGCTCGACCAGAAAGATAGTCACGCCATCTGCGCGCAACTGCTCGATGATCTCGAAGATCTGCTGGATGATGATCGGCGCAAGCCCCAGCGAAGGCTCGTCAAGCAGCAGCAAACGGGGCTTGCTCATCAGGGCGCGGGCGATGGCCAGCATCTGCTGTTCGCCACCGGACATGGTGCCGCCGCGCTGCTGATAGCGCTCCTTCAGGCGCGGGAACAGCAACATGACCTTGTCCAGCTGTTCCTGGAAGTCTGCTTTGTCGGTAAAGAAGCCACCCATCGCGAGGTTTTCCTCCACGGTCAGGCGGGCAAAGATGCGACGTCCTTCGGGCACCACGGCGATGTCCTTGCGCATGATGTCGCAGGTCTGTTTTCCCACCAGCTCATCCCCCTCGAAGCGGATGCTGCCTTCGGAGGCTTGTGGCGAGCCGCAGAGGGTCATCAGCAGGGTGGATTTGCCGGCGCCATTGGCTCCGATCAGGGTGACGATTTCGCCTTTGCGGACCTCGACGTTGACCTGATGCAGTGCCTGGATCTTGCCGTAGCAGGTCGAGACGTTTTCAAAATACAGCATGCTTAGGGGATAGGAAATCCAACCGCATGAGCGCAAGTATGGCACACGTTTGGGGCGTCTCAGGCATGCACACAGGGGGCTGCTGGGTTGATTTCTCAAAGCCAGTTGCCCGAGATTTTTCGGTATGACCCGTTTTTGGCGGTGACAGGCGCAGCGCTGCCTCGCAACGTTGGCAAAACCACTGTTAACCGCTGTTGCCACCCTACCAACTGACGCGCTGATCGACCTCGAAGTCCGGGGCCGGCTGGGTCGCTTCATCCCAGTCTGGGGCTGGCTCCACGCCCTCTGCGGCTTGCGCGTCGCACTCGTCCCACAGTGGCGGCCCGCGTGCCGGGGTGATGTGCGGCGGCTCCGTCTCCACCCCGATGTGCTCCAGTATTTGGCGGATATCGGCACTGTGTGTGATGAAGGCGATGATGTGCATTTGCCCGCCGCAGATGGGGCACAGCAGCGGGAACACCTCGTAGATACGGGCCATCAGCACCGCCCACAAATAGTGCGCCGGGCGCTTGGGTGGCACCGGCTGGGCGGGCTCGGTCTGGGTTGGCAGTGGGCTTCTTACCCCAAGTGCGCCCTCGCCTGCAGCCGTGCTGGCTGGCTCGGCTTGCACCTGCGCCGGTTTCACCGCTGCATCACGCGCCAGCGCCGTGACGGCAGGCCTCAAGGGTGAGTTCGGTGCCAGCACGCCAAAGTAGCGGTGGCGGTGCGTGCGCGGCGGGGGCACCAGCTTGGCCC
>PNMN01000176.1 GCA_013823655.1 Comamonadaceae bacterium
ACGCCGGTGTCGGTGTAGCCGCTGGCCTTTTTGCCGGTCCTGGCGAATTCCACCCCCGCCGCCACACCCATGGCGGCCATGCGCAGCGGGTACTGCTGGCTGGTGGCGGCGATCACACCGGCACCCACGTCCCGGATGCCGGCGCAACCGCCGTCCACCGAAACGATGATCACGTCTTTTTCCTTGCCGGCGGCCTTCAACGCCTTGTAGGCACCGGCGGCGGCGGGTTCGTTGATCGTGTACACCAGATTGATGCCGGGGTTCTTCTGCAGGCAGTTTTCCATGCCGGTCTGGCCTTTGGCGGCGTCACCGAAGCTGTCGGCCATGCAGACCACGCCTGCGGCCTTGCCGCCGAGTTCGTTGCTCTTGGCGTCCGGCGCAGTCAGGCCAAACCCTTTCAGAAAGCCGTTGTGGCGCTGGGCACCGACCGGGTGACCGGGGAACAGGTCCAGCGTGGCGATGACGGGCTTCTTGTTGCCCAGGGCCGCCTTGGCGTATTGTCCGATCAGCACACCGGCCTTGTAGTTGTCGGTCGCAAACAGCGCGTCCACGGCGGAGACCGGGTCGGTCGGGCTGTCCAGCGCAATCACCATCACGCCCTGGGCTTGCGCCTTCCTGATGGCGGGGATGATCGCCTTGGCGTCGCTCGGGGTGATCAGAATCGTCTTGGCACCGGCCGCGACCATGTTCTCCATCGCCGTCACCTGGCCGGCGTTGTCACCGTCCATCTTGCCTGCGCCGGACATCAGCTTGGCACCCAGCTTCTTGGCTTCGGCCTCAGCGCCCTCCTTCATCTTCACGAAGAAGGGGTTGGACTCGGTCTTGGTGATCAGGCCGATCACGGGCTGGGCCTGTGCTGCAGCGGCACCCACGGCCAAAGCCAGGGCGGTGAATACGAATGTGGAAGCGATTTTTTTCACAGATGTCTCCTGGAGGGAATGGTGGACGGATGGACTGAAACACAGACCTCGGCAGGCGCGCTGTTGGGGTTTTCACGCTCTTTGCTGCGGGGTGGGTGAACTATATTCGCGCTCAGGTTAATAAATCAACTGGATTTAGTTATGGTTTTCCCTAAACCCATCCCAACGCCCAACACCCCGATCAGCGTTGCCACCGCCGGTGAAGCCCTGATGGACATGATCCAGGAGGCCGACGGACGGCTGCGGCCCTGCGATGGCGGCTCGGTCTTCAACCTCACCCGCGCGCTGGGCCTGCAGGGTGTGGGCACGCTGTACCTGAATCCGCTTTCGCAAGACCGCTTCGGTCGCGGCCTGGCCGAGGCGATCTTGCAGGCCGGCGTCACGCTGGCCCACCCGGAGCCAGCCCACGAACCCACCTCGCTGGCGGTGGTCGGACTCGACGCCACCGGCAAGGCCAGCTACAGCTTTTACCGCGAGGGCGTGGCCGACCGGCGCGTCGACGCCGCCAGCATGAACGCCCAGTGCGCCGCGCAACCGGCGCTGAAGATGGTGGTCACCGGCTGCCTGGCCCTGGTGGCCGACGATGCACCCAAATACCTGCCCTGGCTGCGGGCGCAGCGCGCCGCCGGCCGGCTGGTGGTGGTGGACGCCAACCTGCGCCCGGCCATCGTGCCCGACATGGTGGCCTACCGGGCCAGCGTGCTGGCCGCGCTGCGCGAGGCGGACATCGTCAAGGTCAGCGACGACGACCTGCACCTCCTCGGTTTCACCCACCCCGATCCGCTGATCGCCGCGCGCGAACTGCTGGCGCAGACCCCGGCACGCTGGCTGGCGCTGACCCTGGGCGCCCAGGGCGCCGTTTTCCTCAGCCGCGAAGCTGGAGCCTGGCAAGCCAGCGAATCGCAGCCCGTGACCGTGGCCGACACCGTGGGCGCGGGCGACTGCTTCCTGGCCGGCCTGCTGGCCGCGCTGCTGGAGCGCCCCGCCATGCTGGACGCAAAGACCGCCACCAGCCTGCGGCTGGACGCCAGCGACGTGCAGGCCCTGCTGGCCAACGCCATCGCCAGTGCCAGCCTGTGCGTGATGCAGACCGGCTGCGTGCCACCGACGCGGGAACAGGTCTTGCGCAGGCGGTCAGACGGACCGCCCTTGTTCCGGGCCTTGGGCTGAAGACCGGATCTGCGACACCACCCCGCCACCCACGGAGCCGGTGCAAAAAGAACCCGTCATAAAAGAAAAGAACCCGTCATGTAACTTTATTACTTTAAAGTATCAAATCCACGTAACCACACACACCATGGCCCACCCAACGCCCTCCCCCGCCACGCCACTGGACATCGTCATCTTCGGTGGCGTGGGCGACCTTTCGGTGCGCAAGCTGCTGCCCGCGCTGTACATGGCGCACCTGCACAACAACCTGCCGGAGCAGACGCAGATCATCGCGCTGGGTCGCCAGAGCTGGGACCGCGCTGCCTTCCTGCACTTCATCCAGGAAAAGGTGCGCGGCTTCATCGAGAGCAAGGCCTACAGCGACCAGGCCTGGGCCTCCTTCGTGCGCCGCCTCTCGTACGCCTGCGTGGACGCCACCGACCCGGCCGACTTCCACGAGATCAAGGCCCAGATGCAACCCGGCTCCGAGCGCGTTTACTACCTGGCCACCGCGCCCAGCCTGTTCGTGGGCATCTGCGCGAACCTGTCCGGTGCGGGCCTGGTGGACGAGCGCTCGCGCGTGGTGCTCGAAAAACCCCTGGGCCACGACCTGGCCTCGGCGCGGCAGATCAACCACGAGGTCGGCCAGTATTTCGAGGAGCACCAGGTGTTCCGCATCGACCACTACCTGGGCAAGGAAACGGTGCAGAACCTGATGGTGCTGCGCTTTGGCAACAGCATCTTCGAGCCACTGTGGCGCGGCCCGCAGATCAAGAGCGTGCAGATCACGGTGGCCGAAAGCGTCGGTGTCGGCAACCGCGCCGGTTTTTACGACGGCACCGGGGCCATGCGCGACATGGTGCAGAACCACCTGCTGCAGTTGCTGTGCATCGTCGCCATGGAGCCGCCGGTGTCGCTCGATCCGGATGCGGTGCGCGACGAAAAGCTCAAGGTGCTGCGCTCGCTGCGCCCCATGACGGTGGCCGACGTGGCGCGCGACACGGTGCGCGGCCAGTACAGCGCCGGTGCCTCGGACGGCGAGGCCGCCGTGGCATACCTGCAGGAAGCCAACATCCCGGCCAGCAGCAGCACCGAAACCTTCGTCGCGCTCAAGGCCCACATCAACAACTGGCGCTGGGCCAACGTGCCGATCTTCCTGCGCACCGGCAAGCGCATGGCGGCGCGCCAGTCCGAGATCGTGATCGAGTTCGCCGACCTGCCCTTCACCATCTTCGGCGACTCCGCGCACCAGTCGGTCAACCGCCTGATGATCCGCCTGCAGCCGGAAGAACACATCCAGCTGCAGATGATGGCCAAGGAACCCGGCAGCGGCATGAAGCTGCGCCCGGTGAGCCTGAACCTTGATTTGCAGTCGGCCTTCACCGAGCGCCGCGCCGAGGCCTACGAACGCCTGCTGATCGACGTCATCAAAGGCCGCCTCACGCACTTCATGCGCCGCGACGAGCTCGAAGCCGCCTGGGCCTGGGTCGAACCCATCATCGACGGCTGGCAGCAGCTGGGCGAAAAGCCCAAGGCCTACACGGCGGGCAGCTGGGGGCCGGCCGCTTCGTCGGCGCTGATGGCGCGCGAGGGCTCATCTTGGGTAGAGGAGTCGTGAACGTGCTGCGCCAACCCTCACCCTCCTTCGGCAAGCTCAGGACTGGCCGAGCCTCTCCCGCAAGCGGGAGAGGGGGCAAAACGCTTCAGTGTGAAAGGCTGTTACTCCCTCGCCCCTCTGGGGAGAGGGCTGGGGTGAGGGGCACGCCAACCAATAACGCCTCGCACAAAGAACTCCCATGAACGCACCCCAGTTGACCGAACACACCGACGCCACACCCGCCGCCCTGGCCGCGCACATCGCCGCCGCCCTGCGCGCCGCCATCGCTGCGCGCGGCCAGGCCAGCCTGGCGGTGTCGGGCGGCAAGTCGCCCATTGCGATGTTTGAAGCGCTGCGCGAGCAAGCCCTGGACTGGTCGAAGGTCAGCATCGTGCTGGTGGATGAACGCGTGGTGCCGCGCGACCATGAGGCCAGCAACACCGCCCTGGTGGCCCGTCATCTGCTGCAAGGTAAAGCAGCGGCTGCCAGTTTCTTTCCGTTCTTCCGCGAACTGGCGCCGCGGCTCAACGCCGAGGTGCTCGACGCCCTGGTGCGCGACGCCACCGAACGCATCCGCACCCTGCCCTGGCCGCTGGACGTGGCCGTGCTCGGCATGGGCGAAGACGCGCACACCGCTTCGCTGTTCCCCGGCGCGCCCGGTTATGCGCGCGCCATCGCCACCAACGAAAAGCTCGCCTGGGTGCTGCCCGACACCGCACCCCACTCACGCATCAGCCTCACGCTGCACGCGCTGCTCGAAGCGCGCGAACTGCTGCTGTCCATCAGCGGCGCAGCCAAGCTCGCGGTCTACCGCCGCGCGGCTGAAAAAGCCGACACGGCGCTGCCGATTTCGCTGCTGTTGAACCAGAGCACAACCCCCATCAGCGTCTGGACAAGCTGAACAGGAACCCCGCCATGACCACCTCCCTGAACCCCACCCTCGCCCGCGTCACGCAACGCATCATCGAGCGCAGCGCCGATACGCGCCGCGCCTACCTGGCCAGCATGGCAGCGCAGCGCCAGCACGGCACGCAGCGCGGCGGCAAGGGCTGCGCCAACATGGCCCACACCACGGCCGCGCTGCCGCTGGCCGACAAGCTGAAGATCCACGCCGAGCGCGCGCCACACCTGGGCGTGATCACCGCCTACAACGACATGCTCTCGGCCCACCAGCCCTACGAGCACTACCCCGAGCTGCTGCGCAGCCACGCGCGCGCGCTCGGCGCCACCGCCCAGGTGGCCGGCGGCGTGCCCGCCATGTGCGACGGCATCACGCAGGGCGAAGCCGGCATGGAGCTGTCGCTCTTTTCGCGCGACGTGATCGCCCTGGCCACTGCGGTGGGCCTGTCGCACAAGGTGTTCGACGCCGCGCTCATGCTCGGCGTGTGCGACAAGATCGTGCCCGGCCTGTTCATCGGTGCGCTGCAGTTCGGCCACCTGTCCACCGTGTTCGTGCCGGCCGGCCCCATGGCCAGCGGCCTGTCGAACGACGCCAAAGCCAGGGTGCGCCAGCAGTACGCGCAGGGCCTGGTGGGCCGCGACGCACTGCTGGAGAGCGAGGCCGCCGCCTACCACTCGCCCGGCACCTGCACCTTCTACGGCACCGCCAACAGCAACCAGATGCTGATGGAGATCATGGGCCTGCACCTGCCCGGCTCGTCCTTCGTCAACCCCGGCAACGCGCTGCGCGAACTGCTCAGCAAAGCCGCGCTGGAGCGCGCCCTGGCCAACACCGGCAGGACCGGCCAGGCCGCCATCTGCCTGGCCGACGTGGTGACCGAGAAGGCCCTCGTCAACGGCATCATCGGCCTGCTCGCCACCGGCGGCTCCACCAACCACACCATCCACCTCGTGGCCATGGCACGCGCTGCGGGCGTGCTGATCGACTGGGACGACTTCGCCGAACTCTCGGGCGTGGTGCCGCTGCTGGCGCGCGTCTACCCCAACGGCAGCGCCGACGTGAACCACTTCCACGCCGCCGGCGGCATGGGCTTTCTGATGCGCGAGCTGCTGGCCAGCGGCCTGCTGCACGGCGACGTGAGCACCGTCATGGGCACCGGCCTGAGCGCCTACACCCAGGAGCCCTGGCTGGACAACGGCGCGCTGGCCTGGCGCCCGGTGCCCGCGCACAGCGGCGACACCAGCGTGCTGCGCCCGGTGGCCGACCCCTTCAGCACCGACGGCGGCCTGCGCCTGCTCCAAGGCAACCTGGGCCGCAGCGTGGTGAAGGTCTCGGCCGTGGCGCCCGAACACCGCGTGGTGCGGGCGCAGGCCGTGGTGGTCAGCGACCAGCAGGATCTGCTGGCCCTGTTCAACGCCGGGCAGATCAACAAGGATTTGATCGCCGTGGTGCGTTACCAGGGCCCGCGTGCCAACGGCATGCCGGAACTGCACAAGCTCACGCCGCCGCTGGCGGTGCTGCAAGACAAGGGCTTCAAGGTGGCACTGGTCACCGACGGCCGCATGAGCGGCGCCTCCGGCAAGGTGCCCGCCGCCATCCACCTCAGCCCCGAAGCGCTGGCCGACGGCCCGATCGCCCGCGTGATGGACGGCGACTGGATCACGCTCGACTGCGAACGCGGCGTGCTGGAGCTGGAAGTGGACGCCGCCACGCTGGC